>JAITAY010000164.1 GCA_031283915.1 Tannerella sp. | reverse complement strand
TTTTAGCGCTTAACTTGATGACATTGGGCTTTAGCCGACGGGGAAAAAGGCGTGTGGGCGGATGCCCTTTTCTATGCTGACGGGCAATGCACAAAACTGTACCGCGCGCAGTATAACTCTGTAAGTCAATAATCCTCCCAGACTCATATTCACCCATTCAGGAGAACCTGCCGGAAATTTATTCGGATGTCCCGGATAGGTAGAGAAAAAGAACTGCCTGTTTCCTGTGCGTTTATCTCCCGCAGGATAGCTTTCCGCAAATTCGGTGGTTGGAATAAAGCCACCCATTTCATCATTGTAAATAGAAATAAGTTACAATCTTTTTTTGAGACGCATGAAAAATAAAATTCTTCGTCCCGATTTTCTCTCTCTACCGCGAAGGGAAATAAATAAAATGTAACAGGAGCCTTCGCTTTGCCCGCCTCCGTCGGTCTGCGACCTGCGGAGATTGATGACCTTGCTCCACGCCCTGCTGCAAAAACAAAGTGTTAAAGTATTGCCCGGCACGTAAATTTATTATACGTTTGCAGGGTGAAAATCTGTTCCGGGTATTAGATTTGAATGGTTGAAATATCGTTTTCCGCAGATTTTCGCAGAATTCATGCACAGACGGGGAATACTCATTTGTGTGAGGCTGTGTTTAAAATCCGCATAAGTCTGCGGGAAACAAAACATGTATCTATGAAAGAAAGAACAGAAACATTGAATCTGAGTGATTTCTCGGATAAAATCGATCGGATCCGCGGAGCGATGTCGTCCGTCATTGTGGGTCAGGAGCGGACGGTGGACTTGCTGCTTACCGTCATCCTCGCCCGGGGACACGTGCTGATTGAGGGTGTGCCCGGCGTGGCCAAAACACTGATGGCCCGATTGATGGCCAAACTGATTGAGGCGCGTTTCTCGCGGATTCAGTTCACGCCCGACCTGATGCCGTCGGATATCCTGGGTACGTCGGTGTTCAACCTGAAGACGGGCGAGTTTGATTTCCACAAGGGTCCTGTCTTTGCCGACATTGTGCTGGTGGACGAAATCAACCGTGCTCCGGCCAAGACGCAGTCGGCTCTTTTCGAGGTGATGGAGGAACGGCAGGCCACGATTGATGGCGTGACCTACGCGATGAGTCCGCTCTATACGATTCTGGCTACCCAGAATCCCGTCGAACAGGAAGGTACCTACAAGCTGCCCGAAGCGCAGTTAGACCGTTTCCTGATGAAAATCATCCTGTCCTATCCGACGCTGGAGGAGGAGGTGCGCATCCTGGAACGCCACCATGCCCATGCGCGACTGACGTCGCTGGAGGAGATTACGCCCGTCCTCACCCACGCCGAACTGACGCAACTGTGCGACTGGGTGAGCAAGGTCTACGTCGACCCGACATTGCTGCAATACATCGCAATGATTATCCACCAGACGCGCACGAGCAAGGCTGTCTATCTGGGCGCCTCGCCCCGCGCCTCGGTAGCGCTGATGCAGTCGGCCAAGGCGTTTGCCCTCCTGCAGGGACGCGACTTCATCACTCCCGAAGACGTGAAGTTCATCGCCCCCTTCATCCTCCAGCATCGCCTGATTCTCACGGCCGAAGCCGAAATGGAAGGCCATACGCCCGGCAAGGTCGTTCAGCGGCTGATTGAAAAGGTCGAAGTCCCCAAATGACGTTACTTAATGATGAATTGTGAATGATGAATGATTCGGGTGCAGAAGACGCTATGCCGCGCAGCCTGTACTTTTGAATTATTGAATTGCCGAATGCATCCATGTATCTGAATCAGCGGTTTTATCTGAGTTGTGTGGTAGCCATTGCCCTGTTGCTGACGGGGTATGTGCAGCCCGTATTTTTTGCGGCGGGGAAGGCGCTGGTGGCGGTCATTGCCGTGGCGCTGGCGTTTGACGTGTGGCTTCTGTGGAAGAAGGGAGGCGGAGCGGATGCTTCGCGAACGTGTGCGCCACGCTTTTCCAACGGCGACGAGAATCCGGTGCGCATCACGGTGGAGAACCGCTATTCCTTTCCGGTGAAGGTCAGCGTGACGGACGAGATACCGGTCGTTTTCCAGCGACGTGACATCCTGTTTCATGTTGAACTGCGGCCGGGAACGCGGAAGACGATACTGTATGACCTGCGGCCGGTCAGGCGCGGGGAATACCGTTTCGGGCAAGTCCGCCTCTTTGTCGCCACGCACCTGGGACTGGCCGAACGCCGCTTCACGTGTGCACAGCCGGCCACCGTCAAGGTCTATCCCTCGTACCTGATGCTGCACCGCTACGAACTGATGGCCATCAGTAACAACCTGACCGAACTGGGTATCAAACGCATCCGGCGCATCGGACATCAGACGGAGTTCGAGCACATCAAGGAATATGTCAAGGGCGACGACTACCGCACCATCAACTGGAAGGCGAGTGCACGGCGTCATCAACTGATGGTGAACACCTACCAGGACGAGCGTTCGCAACAGATATACAGTGTCATCGACAAAGGGCGCGTCATGCAGTCGGCCTTTCGCGGCATGACGCTGCTCGACTACGCCATCAACGCCTCGCTGGTGCTGTCGTTCGTCGCCATCCGCCGCGAAGACAAAGCCGGCCTGATCACGTTTGCCAACGACTTCGAAACCTTCCTTCCCGCTTCGAAACAGCCCGGCCAGATGCAGTTGATCCTCGAAAGCCTCTACCGCCAGCAGACGACCTTCGGCGAGAGCGATTATTCGTCGCTCTGCGTACACGTGAACAAGTACGTGGGCAAACGCAGCCTGTTGCTCATATACACGAATTTCGACAGCATCATCGGGATGGAACGCCAGTTAAGCTATCTCCAGCAACTGGCACACCGGCACGTCGTCCTGGCAATATTCTTCGAAAACGCCGAACTCAAGGCGTTTGCCGCCCGACGCCCGTACACCGGTGAAGCGTATTTCCAGCAGGTCATCGCCGAAAAATTCATCTTCGAGAAGCAGCACGTGACCACACACCTCCGCCGCCACGGCATCTATTCCCTGCTGACCTCCCCCGACCGCCTCTCCGTCGACGTCATTAACAAATACCTGGAAATGAAAGCCCGAAGGCTCATTTAATGAAACCATATACCCGGCTCGACACGGCACAGTTCCGTGCACAGACATGCACGGTTCAAAGGTTCAATATTTCAAAGATTCAATGGTTTCCGGCAAGCATGGGCGCTGCATGGAAGGCACATCTGACCGCAGTCAGACAAGAAACCGTTCCGCCTCGGCTATATCGGCTGGACGGTCAATGTCGATGATCTTGCTGAAAGGATATGCCTGAAGCCGCAATCCACCGGCAATCAACCGGCGCTGATAGTTCCGCATCCGCGACACGCCTTCCGTCAACGCCGCGTCCAGCACGTGCAGGGCAGCACGTCTCAGGCAATAGATCCCGCCCGACACATACCGGCTTCCGGCTTCCGGACGGTCGGTAAAATCCCGAATCATCCCCTGTTCATCCGTTTTCACATAAAGCGGTTTCTCATCGTCTACAAAATCCGTCACCGCCATCAGTCCGTCGAACGAACAGGCCGGGAGCGTTTCGAATGCACGGATGTAACGGCGAAATTCATCTTCCCTGAAAATCGTATCTACCGTCGTCAGACAAAAACACTCCCCTTGCAGAAACCGGCTCAGGGCATGAAAACTGTGCATCGAACTGGGGGTGGACTGCACATGCAGATGAAACGTCACGGGAATCCGGAGATCTTGCAGATAGTCCTGTACCTCCGTCATGGCCTCATTCACAATGACACTGATCGAAGTTGCCTCATTATTCAAAAACACGTTAATCAATCGCTCAATCAGCGGAACGCCATACAGCCGAACCAGCGGCTTGGGTGTCGTCACTCCCTCCCGAACCAAACGCGAACCCTCGCCCGCAGCAATAATCGCATAATCCATTTTCCTGTCCTGCAAAATTTACGGACGACAAAACTACAAATTAATCCCGAGATGCAAAGCGTTTTTATTCGCGAGAACGGAAGAATGAAAAACAGGCCGTCGTCAGCACATTTCCTCCGAAACGGCGCCGCTGAGCACGGATAATATGCCACGCCATGCTCATATGTTCACGGATGCCGTGATCGTTCGTTCGTGGATGTCGTGACCGTTCGTGAACAAACGCCATGCTCCCGTGTAACAACATGGCAAAAACCTCATATACAATCCATGCTATTTTCGTGTAATGAAGGGCTTTTTAATCCCGTTATTTGGGGCGGGCTGCAAGCTTTTATGGGGGGACTATTAGCTACTAACTACCCCCTTTTCTTCATAAAATGATACTGCGTGCAGTATATTCAATTATTCATTGTGGGGGGCTGGTACCTTCCGGGGATACTGAGCGACCTGTCCGGACGTTTATCAGACCTTCCCGGAGCTTTATTGAGGTATTCGGGAGCTTCATTCAAATATTCGGAAATTTCATTTGAATATTCGGGAGCTTCATTCAAATATTCGGAAACTTCATTTGAATATTCGGAATTTTCATTCGAATATTCGGAAACTTCATGCGAATATTCGGGAGCTTCATTCAAATATTCGAGAGCTTTATTGAGGTATCCCGGAGGTCTATCGGGAATGTCCGGAGACGCGCCGGACATGCAGCAAAGCTACTAACTACTAGCTACTATCTCCTATGTAACTAACTTGTATCGTATTGAACTACAGGCATTACACACTTTTGTTTTTTTGCGAAATGATACTCTCAACAGTTACTTTTTATCGGGCTACGCTCGCGGTGTTGGGGACTCCTGTGTAACAACATTGCAAAAACCTTATATAACTTGAGTTTTGGCTAAGCCTACCTTATTTCTACCTTATTTAAAGAACAAAACAACCTTAGTAGCAGGGAAGGAGGTAGAAAGCCAACCTTATTGCCCTATTCCTGTAAGGCGTCAGACGCGACAGCACCATAAGGTAATAAGGTTTCGTAAGGGTATGTATTTCCAACCTGGCTACGAAGGTTGTTTTGTTCTTTAAATAAGGTAGAAATAAGGTTTTTATCCGTTATCAAATACCCTCTCCGGATGCGCTTATCTAAAACGCAGGTTATTATATACAATCCATTCTATTTTCGTGTAATGAAGGGCTTTTTGATCCCGTTATTTGGGGCGGGCTGTAAGCTTTTATTGGGGGACTGCTAACTACTTGCTACTAACTACTAACTACCCCTTTATGCACAAAATCATACCGCGCGCAGTATAATCATCCGTTTTTGTTTCAGGGAGTAAAATTACGACCCTGCCATTTATTTGAAATCAGCAGTTTTCAGACTTCGGAGCGTCGTGTAACACCGACTGTTGCAATACGATGATCGTCTCCGTCCCCATGTTGAACAACAAGTCAACAATGCTCAGATTCGGAAGAAAGCCGTGTTTCTCACCAAAGACCTGATAATATGGCTTCGGGAGAAAAGACCGGTCTGCGTCAGTATGTTTCGGTCGGATGGATTCGCGGAAGTCGTTCGGGAGGGCAGGCTCGTAATGCGATGTGAACCGGATGTCGGGTCGAAGGTCTGCCAATTCGCAAATTAATTGCCGGAGTGCTTCGTTGAAATCAAACAGGAAGTCGAATTTTCGGGCGTAAAACGGCGCAAAATCGTCCTGATAGTATTCGAAAAACGGACTCAGTCCGTAGGCCGATACCAGCGCCTGCCAGTGGAGATGACGCCAGTGTCCGTGATCGGAGATGCGGATATCTCTGATCAGGCATTTCTCCGTCAGAGGCTTTTCGACGGGTACCGTCAAGGCTTGTATGCCGTTTGCGCCGGCTATCAGGCAACGATTGCGATAGGTCTGTTTCAGGTAATTTTCCGCCGTTTCAAGATAGACCGTCTCATACGACAGCAGTTTGGTATAGTACTGCACCGGCGCCAGATAGGCCGACGAAAGACAAACTGCCGCCATCAGCGAATGCGCTTGAAAATACGTTTGCGGTCTTTGCTGAACCAGCAAAACCAGACATTCCCGACAATCGAACTTTCGGGAATCAATCCCAGATGACGGGAATCCACGGCTTCTTCCCATCCGTCGGACAACATCCAGTAATAATTCTGCCGAAAAAGAAACGTCGTCACCTCCTTGCCGTCCATCCACAGCTTCCCGTCGTGCACCGACGCCTTGCCGTCCGTCTCGCGCCGAATGGCATCCCCATATAGTTTCAGGGAAATGGAGTCCAACTGACAGATATGGCCATTGAACGGAATCACAAATGCATAACTCATGCATTCATCCGCGAGCGGTTCCATTTTCACGATGGACGGCAGATTTGCCCGAATCATCTGTTCTTCTCCGGCTGTCAGGCGGATAGTCAAGCTTTGCACGTCTTCCGACACGTTCCGGCAGGGAATCTCCAACTGTTTCAAAACTTCCAGCAGGGGGGTCTTGATGTCTTTCCGAATACGGTACAGGCGTACCGGCACCGGAGAATCCGGGAACCATTGCCCGCCTATCCGGAAGCCACCGGAGGCGATGCATACCGTGTCGCCGGGCATACCCGCGCAACGGCTGAGCAATAATGTCGAACCGGTATCTCCGGAAGGATGGTCAAACAGAACGACCCGGTTGCGTCCCGGATTGACCGCACTACGTATCTTGTTCGCCAGCACGAAATCACCCTTTTGCAACGCCTCGCTCATGGAACCGGTCGAGATACGGTACGAACCGGCGCAAAAGATGTGCACTCCCGCCACCGTCAGGATGATCAGAAGCAAACTGCCTGCGTATGACAGTGAACGACGCATCCTTCCTGTCCCGTTCATACGGAATCCATCCTTGAAGCTTGATTTTCCTCAGTCTGCGTGTGCCATCCGGAACATCCGTTTCCAGCGGATACCACCGTTGAAGAGATTGCGGTCCTTATCGATCGAGAGCCAGATCAGAATGGGTTTGCCGACGATGTGATCTTCGGGCACAAAACCCCAGGAACGACTGTCCGCGCTGTTATGGCGGTTGTCGCCCATCATGAAATAGTAGTCGTACCGGAATGTATAGGTCGTTTCCGGTTTGCCGTTGATGAGGATTTTCCCGTCCGGAGTAATTTCCAGCGTATTGTGCTCATAATTCCGGATACAACGGTTATAGAGCGCCAGGCTTCGTTCGTTCAGCGTGATCGTGGCGCCTTTCTTCGGTATCCAGATCGGGCCGAAATTATCACGTGTCCAGCCTGTCCGGTAATCACTCGGATAAACCGTGCCCCATTCGTCTTTTTCGATTTTCACCTGCTTGACCGTCGGTATTTTTTTCACCGTCTCCAGCGCCTTCGCCGTAAGCGGCATACAGTACACCGGATTGAAACGGCCGGCCTCATTGGGTTTGAAACCCAAATATAGCAGCAACTGATGATAGTTCGTGTTGGCGGAAAGCAGGTTCCGGTCGCTCTTGCTGACGTCCAGCAAACGGAACTGTTCTTCCGTCAACACGGAGCCGTCCGTCTCCACATAATAATTGAACTGCAACTTCTCCGGATTTTTCGCTGCTACGCCGTTGATGAAAAGCTGGTTGTCAACAACTGCCAGCGAATCGCCGGGCATACCCACGCATCGCTTGACGTAATTCTCCCGCTTGTCTACCGGACGGTATATCACCTTGCCATATCGGTCTTCGTTTGCGAAAATCGTTTCCCGGCCATACTCCGCGAGTAGCGTGTAATAGTCGGGATTCGTCATGTTCAGCGCGACCGTATCGCCGGCCGGGAAATTGAATACCACAATATCATTGCGTTTCAGCGTGCCCGTACCTTTCACCCGCTTGTAGCCCCATTCCGGCCAGTCGAGGTAGGACTTGCAGTTGAGAATGGGAATCGTATTTTGAACTAAGGGAAACGAAATCGGCGTATTCGGTACCCGCGGGCCGTAACTCAGTTTGCTGACGAACAAATAATCACCCACCAGCAGTGTCTTTTCAAGCGAAGAACTGGGTATTTGGTAATTTTGAAACACAAACAGGTGAACCAGATAGACAGTGGTCAGTGCAAACAGGATATCGTCTATCCATTCCAGCATTTCATGCACCTTCGGATTCTTCGACTTTTTCCACCCTCCCCACGGGATGAAACGGGTCAGGAATATGTCCACCAGCACAACCAGGCCCAACAGCAACCACAGGTTTTCCATCCAGATGGAAAACAGAACATACAGGATCGACCAGCATACGAATCCGATCCATTGTCTTTTTAAAATCTTTCTCATTATATTTTTGTTTAATTTGGTACAACCGTGCGGGAAACAGGATCAATTTCCCAATTGCAGTAAATCTTCCATGCCCAGCAATCCTTTCTTTCCGGCCGTGAACTCGGCGGCAAGCACGGCGCCCAGTGCAAACCCCGTGCGGTTTTTGGCGCTGTGTTTGATGTGGATATAATCGGCTTCCGAATCATACGTCACTTCATGTATGCCGGGCACTTCTCCTTCGCGGATGGCGTCGATCACCAGATCGGCCGGATCGGCCGGATCGCCCGTTTCGCGGAGCGTCCACCGTTTTTTCCGGTCTAACTGCGCAATCAGGTCACCCGCCAGCGTAAGCGCCGTACCGCTCGGCGCATCCAGTTTGTGTATGTGATGCGTTTCCGAGAGGCGGACGTCGTAAGCCGGAAAACCGTTCATCAGCCGTGCCAGACAGCGGTTCAGCGCAAAGAACAGATTGACGCCGATACTGTAGTTTGAAGCATAGAAAAACGTTTTCCCCTCTTTCCGACAAACGGAACGGATTTCGTCCATCCGTTCCAGCCAGCCGGTCGTCCCGGCCACCACGGGAACGTCTGCCGCAAAACACGCCATGAAATTGTCGAACGCTGCCGCCGGAGTCGAAAACTCAATCGCCACGTCTGCGTTCCTGAATGCTTCCGAATGGAAGTCTTCCCTATTGTTCACATCAATGATCGACACGATCTCGTGTCCCCGTTCCAATGCAATCTTTCTGATGGCTTTACCCATCTTCCCATAACCTATAAGAGCTATCTTCATCTGTCAAATCACTAAAAATCCTGTGCTCGTACTCGTCTTTTTACGCGCCAAAGGCCTGCAAATATAAAGATTTTGTATTAGATTTGAGCATTTAATTTGGAAAGGAACATGAAAATGGAGCGTTTATTGCAATATGTATGGAAATACAGGTTTTATGACGAAGCCGGTCTGTGTACGACGGAAGGTCTTCCGGTCGTGGTGATCGACCCCGGCATCCAAAATTCGGATGCGGGGCCGGACTTCTTCAATGCCAAAATCCGTGTTGCCGGTACCGTCTGGGCAGGATGTGTGGAAATTCATCGCAAAGCCTCCGAATGGCACACACATCGTCACGACGGCGATCCGGCATACGATTCGGTCATCCTGCACATCGTGGAAGAAGACGACACGCCGGTTCGACGAACCAACGGCGAACTCGTCCGGCAGGCCGTTATTCGCGTGCCGCCCAAGGTGAAGGAACACATGGAGTGGCTGCTCTCGCGCGATACGCTGACGCCCTGTCTCGAACAGATCCGCGAAGTGGAACCCGTCCACCTGTCGGCCTGGCTGAGCGCCCTGGTCAGCGAACGGCTGGAACGGAAAACGGATGCCGTCCTCGGACTGCTGGAACGTCATGGCGACGACTGGAACGAGGTTTTTTACATCACCCTGATGCGCAATTTCGGATTCGGTACCAACAGCGATGCGTTCGAATGGCTTGCCGAAAGCCTTCCGTTTCACTGCATCCTTAAACACCGGGACAACCGTCTTTCCATAGAGGCGTTGCTGTTCGGGCAAGCCGGTCTGCTGGCCGAATCATGCAGCGATCCGTACTGCCGGCTGTTGCAACGGGAATATGCGTTTTTGCAAAATAAATACCGGCTGAAACCGGTCGAAGGATTCCTGTTCAAAAAGCTGCGGACACGCCCGGTCAATTTTCCGCACATCCGGCTGGCACAACTGGCCGCGATCTGGTCAATGAACGATACGCTGTTTTCCGAAATCCTGGCAAACAGCCAACCGGAGATGCTGAAAAACCGTTTCAATGTATTCGTATCCGACTATTGGGAAACACACTACCATTTCGAAGCCGCTTCGCCGCCAAGAAAAAAGCCGGTTGGCATCAATACGGTGCACGTTATCTTAATAAACACGGTGGTTCCCGTGCTGTTTGCGTATGGTAAGAAGAAACAACAGCCGGAATACACCATGCGTGCATTGCAGTTGCTGGAAGACCTCCCGCCGGAACGCAACAGCCTCGTCAAAACCTTCACGGAAGCCGGCCTCAAGGTAAAGAATGCCGCCGATACGCAGGCTCTCATTCAGTTGCGACGCGAATACTGCGAAAAAAAGAAATGCCTCTACTGCCGTATCGCGTATCATTTGATCCGGAAGCGTAGCGGAAAGTGAGTCCAACGCAAAAGCGGAAGTTTTTCCACCACAAAGACACAGAGGACACAAAGTTTTTCGCTTTCCGTCCCCGTCAGTTAAAACGGACGGCAAGCATAAGAATTGGGCAAACCATCGTCCGGTTTTTGGGATATTCCTCTTCGGTGGGTAATTATTTACCCGCCCCACCGGGTAAAAGTTTACCCAACTTTTACCCAAAGAACATCGGCGCTTTTTTTCAAAACCAATAAAACCAACAGGTTATAATATTTGGCACAGTATTTGTATGATATAGTGTATAGGAAAATAAAATGTGATATGAGGACATGCTTTCTTTTACCCGTTGGGGGATGGACGACCCGGGGAACAACGCGGGGGCAACAGCAAACGGCGCTGACCGTCGAACAGGCGGTGACTATCGTTCTGTACGAAAGTTACGCGGTGCAGTCGAGCGACGAAGACCGCAGGGCGATGCAGGATGAATACCTCTATTACAAGGCGCCGTTCGAGCCGGGACTGAAACAGATAACCAATAACAGAAAACCAAATAGTAAAGATTATGTTACAAGCAATTGATTTAACGAAACGTTATGAGGACGGGCAACTGGCACTGGATGCCCTGAACCTCGACATCCGTCCGGGGGAAATATTC
>JAITAY010000055.1 GCA_031283915.1 Tannerella sp. | reverse complement strand
TAGAGGGCTTTTGGCAGAAAAGCGGCCGTTGGAGGGAAAGGCGTAAACGTGAGGGTTTGAGCGGACAGCTTCGTCGTATCACAGAACTGCCGGCTACTATTCTACCAGCTACTAACTACTAACTCATTTTTGTGTAATGCGTGGACAAACCCGGTAAGAATAGCGCCTCAAAAAAAAGATTTAGTCGAAAAAAGATTGTATGTTTGCCACAAAAAAGACATGAAGAAAGGAATTGTTATTAGTTTACTCTGCCTGTATGCATCTATAACCGTCTGGGCGCAGGATGAATACGAGTTTATCACCGTAAAGGAAGTGAAAGTCACTCCGGTGAAAAATCAGAGTCGTTCGGGGACGTGCTGGGCATTTTCGTGCGTAGGGTTGATAGAGGCCGAGTTATTACGTACCGGAAAGGGCGAATATGATTTGTCGGAGATGTTTGTAGTGAACCATTCCTACAGGGATAAGGCGGACAAGTATGTCCGGCTGCACGGTCACCTGAATTTTGCCCAGGGCGGCTCGTTTGCCGACGTGTTATACGTGTTCAAGCATTACGGAGCGATACCGCGCACCCTATACCGGGGACTGGAATACGGCGAGGACATGCATGCGCATGGCGAGATGGAACAGATGGCGCTGGGCAGTGTAAAAGCCGTGACGGCGAATTCGAACAAAAAAGTATCGCCGGTGTGGCGCAAGGCGTTTCAGGAGATGATCGACAGTTACCTGGGTGAAATCCCAGAAACGTTTACATACAACGGAAAGTCATATACGCCAAAGCATTTCGGGGAGTCGCTGGGGTTGAATTTCGACGATTATGTTTCATTGACCTCTTTCTCCCACGAGCCGTTTGATGCGCCGTTTGCCCTGGAAATCCCGGATAACTGGCGATGGGCGTTGAGCTATAACGTGCCGCTGGATGAATTGATGGAAACGGTTGACCATGCGATCCAAACCGGTTACACCGTCGCATGGGCGACCGACGTGAGCGAACCGGGTTTCACCCGCGACGGACTGGCCACCATGCCGGATCTCAAGGCGCTGGAAACGTCCGGATCGGATCAGGCGCGCCGGGTCGGATGGCGTCCGGAACAAAGAGAGGAAGAAATCAGGAAATTAGCCACGAAACCGTGTAAGGAAGTGGAGGTCACGCAGGCATCGCGTCAGGAAGGGTATGACAGCTACCAGACAACGGACGATCACGGAATGCTGATTTACGGCACAGCCAAAGACCAAACCGGCAAGAAATTCTATCTGGTAAAAAATTCGTGGGGCACGGAAAACCGGTATAAGGGAACGTGGTATGCCTCGGAAGCGTTCGTCGCCGGTAAAACGGTCAGTATCGTCGTCCACAAGGATGCCCTGCCCCAAGCGATCCGCTCGAAACTGGGTATTTCATGAACGGCCACAAGGGCATGAATCTACCCGACTGTTTCGCGCAAAGTATCATTCCCCGTCACTTTTCACAATGAGTACAACGAGAGAAATCCTGATAGTCCCCGATATTCACGGCCGTAATTTCTGGAGACCGGCATTAGACTATCCGGGGAGCATCGTCTTTTTAGGCGACTACACCGATCCCTATCCCTCCGAAGGCACGCACGAAGAGGCTCTCCGGATCATGAGACAGCTGGTGGAACTGAAAAAGCGGAATCCCGAACGGATTACCTTACTGACAGGCAATCACGAGTTCCATTACTGTGACACCCGATACCGGTGCGGACGTTTTTCGCTGGAAATGTACGAACTATACCATCAACTCCTGACAGGAGAAGATACGGCCGGCTGTTTTCAATTATGCCGGCAGATAGACCGTTATTTGTTTATCCATGCCGGTATCACCAAATACTGGTACGACCGCTACAAGACCCGAATGGCCTCTCTGGGCACAACGCTCGAAGAACAGGTGAACCGTCTGTTCCGGGAAGCGCCACATGCGTTTTTCGAAGTATCATTCCATCGCGGCGGCATGAACCATTACGGAAGTCCCTTGTGGGCTGACGTGAATGAATATGGGGAAGAACCTGAACCGTTTGATAAAGAGATCATCCAAATTGTCGGCCATACGCAAATCAGGAGACCGGATCCCGTCTTCATCAAAAACGTACGAATGCTCGACAACTGTCAACTCTATCTGTTGAAAGAGGATAAGATAGAAAAATACAGGGGATAAGCCGTCCTGTGCGGAAGAAATAAGCCTTGTGGAAAAGCCTTGCCGCTGCCCGACACACCCTAACGCTATGGCCCGACAGGCACCAGCGCTGGCAGTCGACAGACACCAGCGCTGGCAGTCGACAGGCACCAACGCTGTACATCGACACACACTGCGACCAGTTGAAATGCCCCCTGCATCCTTTTTCCGAGAATCGCGCTTCAGAAAAAGATTTAACCAATTATCCTTATCTCAAACTGACGTTCATCGGAAATGCCTATATTTGTCATTCATTAAAATACAAGAAACTATGAAACGATTGTTTTACCTGTTATTACTCTCCGGCGCCGGGCTGTGTCATGCCCAGTCGCCCACCCGCCTGACAACCGATATGCTGGAGCATACGGACCGTGTATTTCTCGACGGTTATCCGTCCAGTCTTTCGCTGAGCGAACGCGGTACGGCCGTCGAACGCTATCAGTTGACGGAAATCCGTAATGCCCGACCCACCCTGGGATGGGTCGTCAACAGCAACCGCCCGACGACGCTGCAAACGGCCTGCCGTATACTGGTCGCCTCTTCGCCGGATTTGCTGGCCGGGGACGAGGCCGACCTGTGGGACAGCGGCCGCATGGAAAGCGACCATTCCGTAGCCGTACCCTACGGGGGCGAACCGTTACGGCCGTCCACGGTCTATTACTGGAAAGTGAAGACGTGGGACAATTACGGTGTGGAAAGTCCCTATTCGCAGGTGCGCAGTTTTATCACCGCCGCACAGTTGGACGGCGAAACGGCGCGTTATCCCCTGCAGGTCACCGACGAATATCCCGTCAGCGTAACCTCTCCGGACGAGGACTACGTACTGATTGATTTCGGCAGAGACGCTTTCGGCCGGCTGAAAATGACCCTGTCGTCCGAAAAAGAAACCGATACGGCGCTCGTCCGGCTGGGCGAAACGCTCCGGGACGGCCGGATAGACCGTCGGCCTCCGGGTACGGTTCGGTATGCCGAATACCGCCTGCCGCTTTCGGCCGGCACGCATACGTATGTGGTCAAGATACGCCCGGACAGACAGAATACAAAAACGGAGACCGGTACGGGCGGAGCAAAGCCGATACTCATGCCGGACTATACGGGCGAAGTATTGCCCTTCCGCTACTGCGAACTGGAAAATGCCCGGCCGGCGCAAGTGCTACGGCAGACGGTGCATTATCCGTTCAACGAAACGGCAGCCCTGTTTCATTCGTCCGACACCGTGCTCAATCAGATTTGGGAACTCTGCAAATATTCCGTCAAAGCCACCTCCTTTGCGGGCGTATATGTAGACGGCGACCGCGAACGTGTCCCTTACGAGGCCGACGCCCTGATCAACCAACTGTGTCACTACACGGCCGACCGCGAATATGCCCTTGCCCGCTACAGCCATGAACACCTGATACGCCATCCCACCTGGCCGACGGAATGGATCATACAGTCGGTACTGATGGCCTGGACGGACTACCTGTATACCGGCAACCGGACATCGCTGCAACGCTTCTACGACGACCTGAAAGCCAAAAGCCTGCTCGGACTGAAGGAGAGCAACGGCCTGATCAGTTCCCGGACCGGCAAGGTGACGCCCGAACTGCTGCAGTCAATTCATTTCACGGGCGGCAGCTTCAGCGACATCGTTGACTGGCCGCAACGGGGTATCCTCGGGCTGGGGAAGAAAGAGCCGGGCGAGTCGGACGGCTTTGTCTTCACCGAATACAACACCGTCGTCAATGCCTACCACTGTGAAGCCCTGCGCCTGCTCAGTCTGATCGCCGGCGCGCTGGGGAAGGCAGCGGACGAAGCGCTGTATGCCAGGGAAGCACAGCGGGTAAGGGAACAAATCAACCGCTTGCTGTTCGACCCGAAAAAAGGATATTATGTCGATGGCATCGGCACAGATCACAGTTCGTTACATGCCAACATGTTTCCGTTGGCCTTCGGTATCCCGTCTTCCGGACAGGTGAAATCCGTTCTCGAATACCTGCGCACACGAGGACTTGCATGTAGCGTCTACGGTTCACAGTTCCTGCTCGACGCCGTGTACAATGCGCATGACGCCGCTTACGGGCTGCAACTGCTGTCTTCAACCGGAGAACGCAGTTGGTACAACATGATTCGCGTCGGCTCAACCATTTCGCTGGAGGCATGGGACAACAAATACAAACCCAATCAGGACTGGAATCATATTTGGGGTGCGGCTGCGCTCAACCTGATTGCCCGCAAACTGATGGGCATCGAACCTGTCGAACCGGGTTTTGCGAAAATACGTATCAAACCCCAACCGGCTACGCTCCGGCAGGCCAACATCCTGCTACCTTCCATCCGCGGCGACATCCGTGCGTCGTTTGACAACTCTCCGGGCGAAACCTTTAGGCTGGAAGTCGACATCCCGGCCAATGCGACGGCGGAGGTATGGCTGCCCAAAGTGTCGAAAAAATACCGCCTGACGGTAGACGACATGCCTCAGAAAGGAAAAGTGAACGGCGACTTCGTCGTTGCAAACGTCGGTTCGGGGAAACATGTGTTTATGATTCAATAAGGAATGGGAAATGATAAAGAGTGACACAACCTCCCTCAGAGAGGAGATTTTATGAAGGAGTGGCTTATAAATAATTTTTCAACAAGTACAGTAATATGAAAAAGATTTTTTTTGCTGGAGTGTATATTGTGATATGCCTCCATTTTGTTTCGGCACAGTCCGGAAAAACTTATGTGGCGCCCGTGTTGAGCGACGCCGGATCCTGGTCGATGATTTTGTTGCCCGACCCGCAGACGTATGTCAAATTCGATTACAACCAGCCGCTGTTTGAATTGATGACGGCATGGATTGCACACAATATCGAACCGTTAAATATAGGTTTGGTGTTGTGTACCGGCGATTTGGTTGAACAGAACGAATACCTCAATCCGGATGGCATACATGCTAACCAGCCCGGCAAATCGCAGTGGGAAGCGGAAGCGCGGTCGTTTGGCCGGTTAGACGGGAAAGTTCCGTATATCCTCGCTACGGGCAATCATGACTACGGATTCCAGTCGGCTGAAAACCGGAAGACCCATTTCGACACGTATTTTCCGGTAGATAAGAACTGGCAGAATCAACGTCTGTTGCGTGAAACGGGAACCAACAGCGACGGCATGCCCACGCTTGCCAATGCGACCTTTGAGTACACGTCGCCTCATGGAAAGAAATTCCTGCTTCTGGTATTGGAATTTGCCCCCCGCGACCAAACGCTCGAATGGGCAAAAAAGACCATCGCACAGGAAAAATATGCCGATCATACCGTCATATTGCTGACACATTCCTACCTGAACGCACAGAACGGGCATATCGAAAAAGAAGGATACCAACTTGAAGGCCCCAACTATGGAGCCGCTATCTGGCAAAAATTGGTACAGCCATCCAAAAACATACAAATGGTATTTGCCGGACATATCGGCGCTCCCGACGACGCCAAAGCGCACATCGCTTTCCGAACCGACCTGAACGCCGCCGGCAAAAAAGTCTGTCAGATGGTATTCAATGCACAGGCGCTTGGTGGCGGATGGCACGGCAACGGAGGCGACGGATGGTTGAGGATACTGGAATTTCTCCCCGACGGGAAAACCATAAAGGTAAAAACCTTCTCGCCCTTATTTGCAGCGTCGCCCACAACACGGCAATTCGCCTGGAGAACAGAACCGCACGACGAATTTATCTTCGTACTGGATTAGTCATACTGCACGCGGTATAACTTTATGAATAAAGAGGTAGTTAGTAGTCAGTAGTTAGTAGTCAGTAGTTGGCAGTCAGTTAATAGATAGTCGCGTTATGAAGGAAAGAAATAGAAATTACGGTTTGATCGGACTGCTTCGTCATATCACGGAGCTACCCCCGACCGCGATTCTACTAACTACTAACTACCTTTTTATTCATAAAATCTTCCCGCGCAGAATCGAATGACTTCACAGTCGCTTTATCAGGAAACAAAAAAATCATCATTTAAACAGTTATTATGTATAGAAATTCAATCTTTTTTCTCCTGCTGTGTCTGTGTGCAGGTATGCAGGCGCAGCAACATTTGCCGCCGGTTTTCGGGGCGGAATATTCGAATAAAACATTTAATGACAGCCGTGCACGGACGTATATCACGCCACGGCGCATCGTATGGAAGTATGACGGTCAGGGACAGTTGATAAAAAATGCCGAAGGACTGCTTGCCGCAGGCAACAACGGTCAAAGTGAATTGACCGGCAAACAGGTATGCGTCATGCGGAGTACCGGGAATGAATACCCGTCGCTGCTGCTCGATTTCGGGCAGGAGATTCATGGCGGCCTGCAAATCGTCACCAGCGCTGCCGGCAAGAACAGGCCGGTCAAGATACGGGTACGCTTCGGCGAATCGGTATCCGAAGCCATGAGTACGGTTGGCGTACAGGGAGCCACCAATGACCATGCGATGCGTGACTTCATGATGGAACTGCCCTGGCTGGGCGTGGCGGAGATCGGCAACAGCGGATACCGTTTTGTCCGTATCGACCTGACCGAACCGAATGTCACCCTCAGCCTGAAAGAAATCAATGCCGTTTTCATCTACCGCGACATTCCCTACCTCGGTTCGTTCCGCAGCAGTGATGACCGGCTGAACCGCATCTGGCTGACAGGCGCCTATACGGTGCATCTCAACATGCAGGAATACATCTGGGACGGCATCAAACGTGACCGGTTAGTCTGGCTGGGCGACCTCCATCCCGAAGTGATGACGGTGAGCACGGTTTTCGGGTATAATGAAGTCATCCCCAAAAGTCTCGACCTGGCGCGTGACATAACGCCGCTGCCCGGCTGGATGAACGGGATGTGTTCCTATTCGCTGTGGTGGATCATCATCCAGCGCGATTGGTACACATACCAGGGCAATCTGTCCTATCTCCGGGAACAGCAAACGTATCTGACGAATCTGCTTCAACTGCTGTTCACCAAAGTCGACGCCTCGGGCAGGGAAAAACTCGACGGCGGCGGCCGCTTCCTGGACTGGCCGTCCAGCCCCAACCGGGAAGGCGTCGATGCCGGTTTGCAGGCATTGATGGCAATCGCCTTGCAGGCGGGTGGAGAATTGTGTACCGTGCTGGGCGACAAGGCGCTGGCGGCGCAGTGCGCTGCCACCGTCGAGCGTATGAAGACGCAAGTGCCGCCGCACAATCAGTTGAAACAGGCTGCCGCCCTGCAAGCGCTGGCAGACATGTTGCCCGCCGGACAGGCAGACGAAGAGGTGATTTCGGTCGGAGGCGCCAACCATTTTTCCACCTTCTACGGCTACTACATGCTGCAGGCGCAGGCCAAAGCCGGGAACTATCGCGGGGCGATCGACAACATCCGCAAGTTCTGGGGCGGAATGCTGGATATGGGAGCCACGACATTTTGGGAAGATTTCAGCCTGGAGTGGCTGGAAAACGCGGCCGGCATTGACGAACTGGTGCCGGAAGGGAAGAAGGACATTCATGCCGATTTCGGTGCGTACTGCTACGAGAACCTGCGTCACAGTCTTTGCCACGGCTGGGCGTCCGGCCCGACGGCCTGGCTGAGCGAACACGTGCTGGGTGTGAAGGTCGTTGCTCCCGGATGCAAAGTCCTGAAAATCGAGCCGTATCTGGGCGACCTCGAATGGGTGGAAGGGACGTTCCCGACACCGCTGGGCGTCGTAAGTATCAGCCACAGGAAAGGCGCAGACGGGAAAATCAAAACCGGGGTGAAGGCCCCGAAAGGAATAAAAATCGTCTATTAAAAACAATTGCATTATGAAACAAACAATGATTCTTTTTTGTATCGTGCTTGGCTTCGTGTCGTGGCGGGAGTCATGCACCCGGGAAGGCAGTCCTGTCGTAGCGCCGGGCGCCGGGGTGGAAAAGCTGGCGGACGGCTTTCGTTTCACCGAAGGGCCGGCGGCCGACCGGGAAGGAAACGTCTATTTCACCGACCAGCCCAATGACCGGATCCTGAAATGGTCGACGGACGGCAAGCTCTCCGTATTTCACGACTCTCCCGGACGTGCCAACGGGCTGTACTTCGACCGGGACGGCTATCTGCTGTCATGTTCCGACGGAGACAACGAACTTTGGCGCATCGACGTAAAAGACGGCAGTCATACCGTGTTGATTGCGGATTTGGAAGGAAAGAAACTGAACGGACCCAATGACTTGTGGATACATCCCGGCGGCGGAATCTATTTCACCGACCCGCTTTATCCGCGCGATTACTGGACGCGCGACCCGCAGACGCAGCAACCCGGCCAGTATGTCTATTTCCTGGCTCCCGACCGGAAACAGCCGGTTCCCGTGGCGACCGACCTGGAGCAGCCGAACGGGATCATCGGCACGCCGGACGGAAAAACGCTGTACGTAGCCGACATCCGCGCCGGGAAGACCTGGGCATATGACATCCTACCCGACGGGATGCTGGGTAACAAACGTTTTTTCGCCCCCATGGGTTCCGACGGAATGACCATCGACAGCCAGGGAAATATTTACCTGACGGGGCACGGCGTGACGGTGTTCAATCCCGCAGGAGAACAGATTGAACACATCCCGGTAGAAGCCGGCTGGACAGCCAACGTCTGTTTCGGAGGAAAAGACCGGAAAACGTTGTTCATTACGGCGTCGGAATATCTGTACAGCCTTCGGATGAAGGTCGGCGGGTGATTTCACCCTATCTCCAGGGAAAGGAATCATGAAAACACGGAGACACGGCGTTCACGGAAATTTTCCGCTGTCGGCCCCCCTCTGCTCCGCCACCCTGTTTTCATGATTCCTTCGATGAAAAATCCGTCCGCAGGAGGTCCGTTGAAAAGCCCTCATTGAACGTATACTGCACGCGGCATAGTTTTGTGCAAAAACAGGTAGTTCGTAGTTCGTAGCTAGCAGCTATACTTTACGCGGTATGATTTTGTGCAGGTGCATATCTTCCCCGCAGGGGAATCCTGTCAATAGAAAAACGGGTATCCCTTTTCCCTGTTCCCTGTTAAGGGATTCATAAACAGGAGGTGAATGCCCTGACGGGCAATCCGGCTCGTTGACAACCGGTGTTTTCTATGGATATG
>JAITAY010000046.1 GCA_031283915.1 Tannerella sp. | reverse complement strand
CAGTCGCGCAAAAGAAGCGTCAAAGGTAAAAGACTCAATGCCGGATGGAATAACGATTATCTTTTGAAAATCCTAATAAATTAAGATGCGTTTGCCCTGCGGTGTTGGGGGACTCCTGTGTAACAACATTGCAAAAACTTTATATACAATCCATTTTATTTTCGTGTAATGAATGGCTTTTTGATCCCATTATTTGAGGTGGGCTGTAAGCTTTTATGGGGGGACTATTAAACTGCAACTTGCTCTTTAACCATCCTCCTATTTTCTTAAAATTTTATTCATAGATTTGCCTTTTGCTAATTCATCGACAAGTTTGTCTAACCAACGAATTTTTTGCATGAGTTCATCTTGAATTTCTTCTACCCTGTAACCACAACTCATTCCTGTAATTTTTATGGCATTTGGGTTTATTTCTGGCGCTTGCTCAAAGAATGTTTCCATATACTGATGTTTTTATTCATTTGTTCTTGCAAAGCTTCATTCATATAACCGGTTAACCAACAAATTATCGTATCAACTTCAGCCTTTGTTCTTCCTTTTTTCGCTGCTTTTTGAACATATAGTGGATATACATCCGAAAAAGGCATTTCGAATATTTTGGATTTCATAACCTCTCCTTTATGCTTATAACCACTAATTTGTACGAACGTATAAGGCAGAATAATTCCGGCGAATTTCCAAATCGGAAGCGTCTCCAAAAAGATTTAGCCGTTAAATTTCCTGTCGTTTGCCGACCCAGCGTCCGAAGGCGGCGATGACGACGAAGCAAATCAGCGGCAAGACGAACGAAAAGCGTATAGACGACAGTCCGCTGAACCAAACAGCCTTGTCAATCAGCAGGCCTTGCAATGGCGGCAGGATACTTCCTCCGCCGATGGCCAGAATCAATCCCGCGGAGGCTAATTTGGCTTCGTCTCCCATGCCTTTCAGGGCAATGCCGTAGATGGTGGGGAACATCAACGACATGCAGGCCGAAACCGCAATCAGGCAGTAGAGTCCCGCCATGCCGTGCACAAAGATCGCTCCCAGTGTAAAGAGGCCTCCGCCAATGGCGAGCGTGGTCAGCAGCAAGCTCGGTTTGAAGTATTTCAACAGGAAGGTGCAAACAAAACGGCTGGAAACGAAAATCGCCATGGCAATCATGTTGTATCCCTGCGCAGTTTCCTCCTTCATGTGGAGTTCCCTGCCGGCGTACTGGATGATAAACGTCCAGACCATGATTTGTACGCCCACATAAAAGCACTGGGCTATCACAGCATAGACGTAACGTTTGTTTTTCATCAGTTTGCGGAACGTAGCACCGGTTGACAGGGTATCCGCATCTGCGGCACGTGGTTTCGGCAGTCTGGCGATGAAGAAAATGATGAAGATACACAGCACGACCAGTCCAAGAATCAGGTACGGCCTGCTGACAATGTGGAGGTCGGATTGCTGCAAAGCGGCAAAATCTTCGGGATTTGCCAGGCTCAAAGCCTGTCGCGCTTCTTCGTTTCGAGAGTCCATCTTTGCCAGAATAAATTTTTTCGCCACCCACATACCCGTCAGCGATCCCATCGGATTGAAAGCCTGTGCGAAGTTCAGCCGGCGAGTGGCCGTTTCCTCCGGTCCGAGCGCCAGAATATACGGGTTCGACGTGGTTTCAAGAAACGACAGCCCGCACGTCATCACGAAATACGCGATCAGAAATGCCCAGAAGGCCATCGCATTACATGCGGGAACAAACAGCAGTCCGCCCGCGGCATAAAGAACAAGTCCCACCAAAAGCCCTTTCTTGTAGTCGAATTTCCGGAGAAACAGCGCAGCCGGTATGGCCATCAAACAATATCCGCCATAGAAAGCGAACTGCACCAGCGAACTTTCGAAGTTGCTGATTAAAAGAATTTTCTGAAAGGCCTTGACCATCGGATTAGTGATGTCATTGGCGAATCCCCATAAAGCAAAAAGGGACGTTACGAGAATAAACGGGAACAAGTAGTTTCTTCCGTCTTTTCCGCGAAAAAAAGAGGTATTATTCATCATTTCTTAATTACCCAAATTACGATGCATTTGATCATTCGCCGGCAAAAGTAAAAGGATTCTCCATTCCGGCAATCGTCATGCGCACTTTTTTTTGAATATTTATGTTTTGTGCGGGATGGATATTGTGATTACTTTTGCGGGTAAAACAATAATAGTATGGGAAGAAAAAAGTTTTATGTGGTATGGGTGGGCGTCCGTCCGGGCATCTATGCGTCGTGGGAGGATTGCAAGTTACAGGTAGCGGGCTATCCGGGGGCCAAATACAAGTCGTTCGACACCGACGAAGCCGCTCGTGAAGCCTGTGAAGCCGGCTGGCAGTCCTTCAAGGAGCTTGCGAAGCCGTCCCGGCGTTCCGTTCGGGAGGTTCGTCCTGCCGCTCCGTTCATTCATGAAAGCCTGGCCGTCGATGCGGCGTGCAGCGGCAATCCGGGTGACATGGAATACCGGGGTGTCCATGTAGCTACCGGAAAGGAGTGGTTTCGGGTGGGGCCGCTCCGGCAGGGAACGAACAATATCGGAGAATTTCTGGCGCTGGTACACGGGTTGGCGCTGTTGAAGCGGGAACACCTCTCTTTGCCGCTGTATTCTGACAGCCGGAACGCTATCCTGTGGGTACGGATGAAGAAGTGCCGTACCAAACTCATTCAGACAGCGGCCAATGCTCCTGTCTTCAATCTGATCGAACGTGCCGAGAAATGGCTCCGGGAAAATACCTGCGAAACGCAAATTTTTAAATGGGATACGCAGGCATGGGGCGAAATACCAGCCGATTTCGGAAGAAAATGATCCGGGGGATTAAGGATCAATGCCATCAAGTGAAGGTCAATTGCATAAAAAACCACAAGATATTACTCGAGAAAAGATGAAAATATCGTTTAATCAAGCTATTCTTTTCAATGAAAAGCGTTACATTTGCCATTAGTAAATAATTCTAAAAAAAGAACGTTATGACAAATTATGTACGATTCGATTGGGCAGTCAAGCGCCTGTTGCGCCAAAAAGCCAATTTTGTGGTCCTGGAAGGTTTTCTATCCACCTTGTTGGGCGAACCGGTCCGCATCCAGCGGATGCTGGAAAGCGAAGGCAATCAGGAAGACGAAAACGACAAGTTTAACCGGGTAGACATGCTCGCCGAAAACAGCCGGAACGAGTTGTTGATCATCGAAGTCCAGAACACGCGGGAACTGGATTATTTTCACCGGATACTCTATGGCGTCTCCAAAGTTATAACAGAATACATTCATTTGGGAGAAGGTTTTTCAAAGGTGAGGAAAGTATATTCCATCAACATTGTCTATTTTGATCTGGGTCAGGGGAGCGATTACGTCTATCACGGTTACACCGTATTTCGCGGGATACACACGAACGAACTATTAAAGCTGTCAAATTATCAGATGCGACAGTACTATCGGGAATTGGCAAGCGAATTGTATCCCGAATATTATCTGTTGCGAGTGGATGAATTTGATCAAAAATCATCCACTCCGCTGGACGAATGGATTTCGTTTCTGAAAACGGGGGAGATTCCGGAAGGCGCCACCGCCCCCGGTCTACCCGAAGCGCGTGAACGGTTGCGTTTTGAACGGATGAACGAATCGGAACGGCAGCAATACGAAGTCCACCTGTCAGCCTTGCAGTACCAGAAGAGCGTTCTTGAATCGGGTATAAGAGAAGGTCGAGAAGAAGGTTTGGCTGAAGGACTTGAGAAAGGTCGGGAAGAAGGACTTGAGAAAGGTCGGGAAGAAGGACTGACCGAAGGACTTAAGAAAAGTAGGGAAGAGAAGATAACGATAGCGCGAAAAGCTCTGGAAAGAGGCTTGTCGTCAGAGGATGTCGCAACACTGTTTGGCATGACGGAGGAGGAAATTGCAGCGCTGAAAATTTGACAGGCTATTATCATACGTCTTCGCTCGGCCAAGGTACTGAGCCGATGTCGTTCTGGAATAACAAACCCGTTTCACTTCTTTCAGGCGTTCAGGATTGTTTTTCAATACGCTGTCGAAATAACAAAATCCTTCACTTCATGACATTGAGATTAAAAATGACAGGATATAGGGACACAATAAACAGATAAAACAGGAACTTTTTATGAAACGGGCGATTATCATTG
>JAITAY010000019.1 GCA_031283915.1 Tannerella sp. | reverse complement strand
GCCGACGTATTCTTTATCCGGCTGCAACCAAAATGGTATTTTGGCGTTCCCTTTCTGCCGGTAGGGTTCGTATTCGGGAGCATCGAACCACGAACGGTCCACAATGGAACCTGTCCATTTGGTATTAATCCCGACATCCTCGCCATAGCCCTGCTCCTGCATGGAACCGGGTAACCTGATTTTTCCTTCCAGTGATTTACTGTACCACTGTTCATTGATTCCGATGTCGCCGGGGTCTACGGCAAAAGCCCATTCGCCCGACAGATCAATTTCGTGTGCAGCCTGCCGGCAAGAATACATGCCCGCGACCAACAACAGATAAAAGAAGATTTTTTTCATTGCGTATAATTTTTAAATGTGTAAATTGTCGTTTTCAATTACAATCCCCTGGTATAAACGGGGGAGGAGCGAAATACATACAGTTTCCTCCTCTCCATAGTTTAATTTATTCTTTGCAAATTAATATTCCGCCACCATATATCCCGTGGGTCTGACTACGCGCACAACGGGTTTTTCACCAGGCTCAAGCCCTGTAATGGTTGTTTTGTATTTTTCGCCCGGTTTCAGGTCGGGCAGTTCCGTTTCACTTGTGTTTCCTGCGGCTGTTTTCCATACAAGGCGATAGTTTCGCAAGGTATAGGAGGGCAGGCTGTTTTTTACCACTACGGATACATCTGCTTTTGTCCCGTCGGCCGCCTGTTGTACCCATTCGAAATAAACGGGCGCCGCCAGACTTTTATAAACGGCATACGAAGGTTTCGAGCCAAACCACTGGTCGGTCAGCCCGTGTATTCTCTGTTGATACCGTCCCTTACCCGATTCTCCGAAATGGGTACGGTAATCATTCAGGCAAAAATAGATACATCCGAGGACAAAGTCGTTTTTCGCCCATACATTGTAGTGGTAAATCATGTCCACGATGCGCCGTGCATCACCCCCGACATGGATCGGTTCGCACAGTCCGGCTTCAGTCACCAGTAACGGACGTCCCTTTAACGCCTTTTCGTTAATGGTCGCCAGTACGGAGGCGACATCTTCATTCGTTTTGCCGTGATGCGTACCGATATAGTCGTTCCATGTGGGAATATCGGCAAGCAGAGCGGGATCTTCAGCCAGCGCATTGGTAATGATACACGAAACAATCGTTACAAAAGTATTTCCTCCCCACGAACGGGCACGGTCAATCAGGCGCAGGTAGTTACCCCTGTCGGTATTGGCATGTATTTCGTTGCTTATGCCCCACGAGAAAATGCAGGGGTGGTTGAAGTCGTGTTCAATCATTACATCCATCTGTTTTGCCGCCAGCGCTTCCATTTCGGGCGTCAGGTCTTCGGGTTTTTGCCACCACGGGAGTTCTTCCTGCACCAGCATACCGCGTTCGTCGAGCATGTCGAGGATGCGTCTGTCCTGCTGCCAGTGAAAACGGGTAATCACACAGTTGAGGTCTTTCATCCGGTTGACGGCGGTGGACATGACCTCCTCCGGTTCGGCCATACCATAAGCGGGGTGACTGCCGGGCATGTACTCAATACCGGGCAGGCGTACCGGCTCCTCATTGAGGAACAGTTGCGTCCCTTTCAACTCCACTTTGCGAAATCCGAAACGGGTATGGTAACTGTCCGTTGTTTTTCCGTTGACCGCAACATCTACTTGCAAAGTGTACAGATTGGGCGAATCAAAATGCCAGAGTTTGATTTTGTCCAATTCCACAGCGGCAGTGAAAATTCCTTTTTCCGCTTTCAGTTCCACCGTTTTGGCAAGAACCGTCTTTCCGGAAGCATGTTCGGCAAAAGTCAGCGTGAAAACGGCTTTTTTGACATTTTCTTCCCATGTCTTTATTTTGATGCCGACTTTTGCCGAACGTTTGCCGAAATCAATATCCGGCAGCACATGCGCATATCGGACGGAAGGCTTTCCGGTAACAATCAAGCTCACCGGACGGATGATTCCGCCGTCGTTATTCCAGTCGAATGCCTGCATGTAGGGGAAGGCTGCGTTGCTGAAAGCATTGGAAACGGACAGCACAATCCGGTTGTTCGCGCCGTATTTGAGCAACCCGGATATGTCGAAAGAGAAAGGAGTGTAGCCGGAACCTTTGTTTTCACCTGCTTTCCGTCCGTTAATCCAAACCGTCGCATCGCGGCAGACTGCTTCAAAATGCAGCCGTACCTGCCGTTTGTTCCATTCGGCCGGGATATTTACCTCCTTTTGATACCAGGCAGTACCGAAATAACGTTCGGTTCCGTCTTCAATGTTCCACGTATGGGGAACGGACACTGTCCGGGCATCGTCGGGCAAACCGTTGTACCACGATTGCCATCCGATACTGTCGCCGTCCAGCCGGAATTTCCATTCGCCGTCCAGCGATTGCTCCTGATGCTGCCCCTTCAATATTCCCGGCACAACGAACAGCATCCAGCATAATATTATTGTTCGTATCATAGCTAATTATTATTTAATGTATAAATGTTATACTTAATTACAATCTCATGTTACCACGCATAAGGCAGAATTCCGGCGAATCTCCGAACCGTGATTTGCATAACATGAGTTACTCTAATTCGGGGAGAAACAGGAGGAGAAAACCATACGGGTTTCCACTCCTCCCGCATCTTCCTTTTTCAGTTACAAATCCGTCGCTCCCTGATTAGCAGCCAGCGGCCATCCCGGATTCTGGTATATCGGCGATCCGGTCATGTCATTGTCCGTCGTTGTATTCAGGAAATTCTGAATGGCAATCGGCGACAGATAATGCGCCATTGTCCATTTATACCCGTCCCGCGCCAGTGACCGGGACAATATTTCATACGGGCGCAGGTACATGCCGCGTTCCGGAGACGAAACATTGGACTTGTCATTGTCCAGACCGTATATCAGGATGCTACTCCCGTCGGCGCCGGTGTTATACCAGTCTTTCATCGGTCCCCAGAGTTTGAATCCTTCGATATGGTAAGGTTCGGTCAGCATCTGATCCATCGCACGCCATCTTTTCAGATCCATGTAGCGAAGCCCCTCCGCCATCAGCTCGCAACGCCGTTCGCGACGGATATTGTACAGGGTAACGTCAATCGCCTGTCCGGCGGAATAAGCGCCCCAGTCATTGCGTTTTTCCCTGTTCATATCGGTTGCCGCAATCGTTTTGTCAAAGTCGGCGTCCATTCTCGCCCGGTTACGCAGGGCTGTCCAGTATCCCCGCGCTTTGGCGTCCAGCGTTCCGTTCTTTTCATAGCAGGCTTCCATATAATTCAGATATGCTTCGGCCGCCCTGAATACGAGAACGCCTGTGAAATTTAAACTATTACCTCCCTGATTGCCGTAAAAGGAAGCGCCCTTACGAATCCCGTATCCGGTAGGATAGCGTCTGACCGGATCGGAGTGAGTAATGGTAGGAATCAATTCTACCGGCGTGGCGTGGGTGCCTTCGGGCGACGGCCAGATCACGTTGATTTGATGAGGTTCTTTCAGGAACAGCCAGAGCCGGCCGTCGCGGTTTTTCCGCACGTCGGAAACATAATCGTCGCCCGCATAGCCGGAACCTTCCGCATAAACGGGAAGTCCGTTGTCCATCAGGAAACCGTCCACCATGCCGCGCGTCACGCCATTTCCGAAACCGGCCTCCTGCATTCCTACGGTTATGTTATGCGTAATCCCCAATCCTTTGTTATACTGTCGCCACAGCAATATTTCGGCATAGCCGGACAAATCCACAGCGCTGTATATGTCGTAGTACGGATTCGCCGGGTCCGATTCGGACTGCTGAAGAATGCCGTTGTTTTCGACTAAGGGAATATTGTCCGCCACGACCTGCGCCGCCGTCATTGCCTGCGTCAGGAAATAGTCAATCTCGCCTTCTATGTTTCCGGACGGGAATTGATATGAAGCGTTATAATCCTTGTCTTTACCCGGCCATCCGGGGCCGTTGGGAACAAAGGGCGTGTTTTTGAAATATTTCAGCCACGTGGCTTCAAACAAAGCGACGCGCGATTTCACCAGTTGAGCCGCGTGCGACGACACGCGCAGGTTTTTACCGTCGGGCGATATCGGTTTGAGCAGCATAATGGCCGAATCGAGGTCGGAGAGGATAAACCGCGCCACTTCATTGCGCGGATAGCGTTTGCTGGCGTCTACCAGCGGCTCTTCCCGGTCGGGCAACACACTGCGGATAATGGGGAAATCGCCAAATTCCTGGTACTTTTGAAAATACTCGTAAGCCCGAAGAAAATACATTTCGCCGACATAATGATTGATATTTTCCGTATTCCCGGATATTCTGCCTGCTTTCCACAGGGGTACCACCCTGTCCAGGAAATAATTGCAGCTGTAAATCGTCGTAAACGACCAGTTTCCTCCCGTCTGCCCGGTCTTCCATTCGCCGGGGACATAACGGTTATCGTAACTGACGTTTGCCACATTGTCCGTATGAACGTCCAAACTGTAATAGTCAAGCCCGGTAAACAGGGAGGTATACAAATTAACGGTATAAGAGGCCAGTTGGCTTTCTTCATTCAGATAGGCATCCGGCGTAATCTGCGAAAGAGGTTCCCTGTCGAGGAAATCGTCGCAAGCCGCAACTATGCAAACCGTACTCACAATGGCTATCAGCCTGACATAATATTTAATTAAACTTTTCATTGTTCCTGATTTTTAGAAATTGATACTTAAACCTAAAGATACTGCTTTCATTAAAGGGTAACCGCTTCCTTTTTGAGTCCCGCTATTGCCTCCGTCTACTGTTTCCGGATCAAATACTTCAAACATGTTGGTAAAGGTAAGCAGATTTTCGCCCGAAACGAAAAAGCGCAGACTGGAGACCGCAAATTTATCGGTGAGCGTCTGCGGCAATGTATAACCCAGTTGCAGGTTTTTCACTCTTATATACGAAGCATCCTGTACATAACGTGTCTGTGCCTGCTGATTCTTCCAGTTAAAATAGGGACGGGCAAAATAAGAATCCAGATTCAGTCCTAACGGATGGTTGGGGTCGTCACGGAAATAATCCTTATGAGGCTCAAATCCGACAGAAGCCCAGATACTCTGACCGCTGGCGCCGTAAAAGAAATAACCGCCGTTGTAATACTCTCTTTTCAATATCCCCTGGAAAAAGACTCTGAAATCGAATCCCCTGTAGTCGGCGCTCACGTCCAGCCCCAGATGATAACGCGGACTGTTATTGCCGATAACTTTCAAATCGCCGTGGTCGTTGATGGTATTGGCGCCGTTATTAATTTTCCCGTCGCCGTTGATGTCCTGGTACATAATATCGCCTCCCCGCCATAAGTTGCCAAGCGCATTCTGTCCGCCGTTGGGTAAAGACTCCAAATGCACATTCATATCTTCGTCCGTTTTCGCGATTCCCTGCGTGGTATAACCCCATATTTCACCGATTTTCATTCCTTCGCGGTAAGTATCCAACCGTCCCGTTTCGTTGGGATAGCGCGTGATTTCCGTTTGCGAATCGGACAGCATCATGTTTACTCTGTAACCCAGTCCGTTCTTCAACCGGTCGTTCCAGCCGACGGACAACTCGAATCCGTACGTCTTCAGGTCGGTATTATTGGTTTTGGGAACGGCGGTGCCCAGCGTGACCGGCAGTTCCGGAGCCGGACCGACCATATCGAGCGTATAACGGTTAAAGAAATCGAACGAACCGGTCAGACGGTGTCCGAACGCGCCGAAATCAAAACCTGCATTGATGGTTTTCACCCGTTCCCATGTGAGCGTCGAACTGACCAGTCCGGGAGCGCTTGCCGTATTGGGTTTGGCATTGTTCAGCAGCCAGGAGCCGTTGGAAGCGCCGATCGTCATGGTCTGGTAAGTCGGGTACCACGAACTGGTATTTTGATTTCCCAGTTCGCCGTAGGAACCCCGGAATTTCAGGCTGCCCACATACGGCGACAACGGTTTCCAGAAATCTTCGTAAGCCATGTTCCAGCCGGCCGAAACCGAAGGGAGCAACGCCCAGCGGGTCTCTCTCCTGAAACGCGAAGTGCCGTCGTAACGAAGATTGGCTTCCAGCAGATATTTTTGCCTGTAATCGTA
>JAITAY010000015.1 GCA_031283915.1 Tannerella sp. | reverse complement strand
TGCATGACAACGTAAAAGCCTGCTTTATCGACGAACGGCTGCACAATGTCTTCAAACGCGATCTGGCAACCGGACAACCGCCCGTACGCGCCCAGGAAGCTATTTACGAATATATCCGGAAAAAAGGGACACCCGTCCGGGGCTGAACAAAAAGTCCAAATTATGCTTTTAACACTTTCTATTTGAAACGGTTCAAGCCATATAGCAACAAATCGTAAATGTAGAGGCAATATATTAGTCTTGAACTTGCAAACTGTTACTTTTTATTCAGTCCCAACCTTTGCATGACTGTGCACAAAATGTCGGAAGCCATTCACCCGGCGAATTTGCATCCGCGTGCGCCGGAATTATGACACTTTCCGGAAGAAACTCATTTATTTAGTTTCTACATTTTTCTTGTGCGTTTTCTCGACCAGAAAAGAGATGATCAGTCCCAGTCCGCCGAAAAATAATACCGGTGCACCATACGCAATGCCGGAAATTTTTTGAAATTGCCACTCGTTCCCCAGGGGCAGAACCATCGTGACATCGAGAATCATACCCACTATCAATCCCAACCCGACTCCAACAAGCAGACATCCGAATTTCAATCCGCTGAAGGAAGGAAAGAATGGAATGGAAGACCCGGCAAACAGAGGCAATTCGATTTTCCCCTTGAATGCTTCCGAGCCGAGCCTGTCTCCCAGTCGTTCATACAAAAACATCCGTTCCTTACGGCGCGCATACAGTTCAAACAGGCTATACATGCCAGATACGCATATCCACACAACCAGTGGAGCAGTAATAAAATCCATCATAATCGTTTATTTTAAAAAAGTTAATACCTGAATTAGTTTGCCCTTTTGACGTCCTTTTTCCGGAAAGGTTACACGTTGCGGCGTTTTTTTCTAATTTTGTTTCGCGAAACTGTAACCTGCAGTTTTGTCTTGCGTCCATATAGCAGGGCAATCGGATGTTTTTCGTCCGGCTACCGGATGTATGAAACAGGAAGAAAGCAAATCGAATGGAGTCAGTATCCGATACCACTTACGTCAAGCGCGTTCAGGCCGGTGAGACGCAATGTTTCGCTCCGCTGCTGGAGCGGTATGGCCGGCCTGTCTATTCGCTGATCGTGAAGGTGGTCGGGAATCGGGAAGATGCGGAGGAACTGACACAGGATGTCTTTTTGAAAGCCTATCGTTCACTGGCATCGTTTCAGGGGAACAGCCGTTTTTCCACGTGGCTCTACCGGATTGCGTACAATGTGGCCATATCGGCCACGCGAAAGAAAAAGTACGAATGGCTGGCCATCGAGGACAACATGCCGGATCAGCTTGCGGAAGAAGACGCAAGCGATGTGCTGGAACGGGAAAGCGACAGTGAACGGATGGAACGGTTGGAGGAAGCCATGCAGCAGCTTTCGCCGGATGAACGGGCTTTGATACTGCTTTTTTACAGGCAGGAGAAGCCGGTAGAAGAAATAGCCGCTATCACGGGGCTGACGGTTTCGAATGTGAAAACCCGGTTGCACCGCATTCGCAAAAAACTGTTTGTACTGATGACGGCGAGAAAAGGAAACGGTAAACTATAACAGAATGGAGACAATGAACAGGAGCCGAACGGAACAGGAGCGGCAGGATATTTTGAAAACGACGTTCGACCTCATGCCGGACGAACTTTTACCCCCGGCTTTTCTTCCGGAGATGATGCGACGCATCCGGATGGAAGCCGTGCACATGCAGAAACGGGATGCTCGCCGGCAGGTAGCCGCCTTGACGGCGGCTTCCCTGGCGATTGTCGGACTTGTGGTCGCGACGTTTGCCAGTCTGGGTATTCCGCAATTCAAAGTAGATTTCCCGCGGATATCCATTCCGCCGTTTTATATTTACATCGGGGTACTCACGCTTATTTTGCTGTTCGCCGACAGTTGGTTCCGGCAAAAGTACTTCGGAAAACATCCGGAAAGCCGCTGAAGCTTCAAAGATTCAAAAAATGCAGGATTCAACCGCTCCGGAAGAACAGCCGTCCTGTCAGGCCTAACCCTCCCGTACAAAGCACAATGACTAAAAAATGCAAAGAATGCGAAGGGATAGTACTTTTTCTCCAGAAAAACAGTATCTTTGCCAGACTTTTGGGAGCAGTAACGGATTGTTTAATTTTTTAGATTGAAAACGAGAGTATTAACATTAATGGAAAATTTAAAAGACATTATCCCGGTAGAAGATTTTAACTGGGAATCCTTTGAAAAGGGAGACGATTACAACAAGCAAAACAAGGATGAACTTGTAAAAACGTACGACGAAACTTTAAATACTATGAATGATAAGGAAGTCGTCGTGGGAACCATTTCTGCATTAAACAAGCGCGAAGTGGTGGTGAATATTGGTTTTAAGTCGGATGGGGTAGTACCCATGTCTGAATTTCGCTATAATTCTGATTTGAAAGTGGGTGATAAAGTAGAAGTTTTTATTGAAAATCAGGAAGATAAGAAAGGCCAGCTTATTCTTTCACATAAAAAGGCGCGTGCAGCCCGTTCGTGGGAACGAGTGAATGAAGCGCTCGAAAAAGATGAAATCATCAAAGGTTTTGTCAAGTGTCGTACCAAAGGTGGCATGATTGTCGATATTTTCGGAATCGAAGCCTTCCTGCCCGGTTCACAAATTGACGTGAAGCCGATTCGTGACTACGATGTGTTTGTCAATAAGACCATGGAATTTAAAATTGTGAAAATCAATCAGGATTTCAAGAACGTAGTCGTGTCGCACAAGGCATTGATTGAGGCCGAGCTTGAGCAGCAGAAAAAGGAAATCATTTCGAAACTGGAAAAAGGCCAGGTGCTGGAAGGTACGGTCAAGAACATTACTTCCTATGGCGTATTCATTGATTTGGGTGGCGTGGACGGTTTGATACATATCACCGACCTTTCGTGGGGACGTGTTTCCCGTCCAGAAGAAATCGTGCAGTTGGATGAAAAAGTGAATGTCGTGATTCTCGACTTCGACGACGAGAAGAGACGCATTGCGCTGGGATTGAAACAACTGACGCCCCATCCGTGGGATGCGCTGGATGCTTCGCTGTCTGTGGGCGACAAGGTGAAAGGCAAAGTGGTTGTGATGGCAGACTATGGCGCATTTATCGAAATAGCTCCGGGCGTAGAAGGATTGATTCACGTATCGGAAATGAGCTGGACGCAACATCTGCGTAGCGCTCAGGACTTCATGAAAGTGAGCGACGAAGTGGAAGCTGTCATTCTGACCCTGGATCGCGACGAACGCAAAATGTCATTAGGTATCAAACAACTGAGAGAAGATCCGTGGGAGAATATCGAAGTACGTTTCCCGGTGAGTTCGCAACATGCGGCCAGAGTGCGTAACTTCACAAACTTCGGCGTCTTCGTTGAAATCGAAGAAGGCGTAGACGGTCTGATTCATATTTCCGACCTTTCGTGGACAAAGAAAATTAAACATCCGAGCGAATTTACGCAAATCGGGACGGAAATCAAAGTGCAGGTACTGGAAATCGACAAGGAAAACCGTCGGTTGAGTCTGGGACACAAACAATTGGAAGAGAATCCGTGGGATGTATTCGAAACGCTCTTCACCGTAGGTTCCGTACACGAAGGAATCATCATCGAAATGGTGGAAAAAGGAGCCGTTGTTTCGCTGCCTTACGGAGTCGAAGGCTTTGCCACACCGAAACACTTGGTGAAAGAAGACGGTTCGTCGGCTACGGTGGATGAGAAATTGCCGTTCAAGGTGATTGAGTTTAACAAAGAGGCCAAACGTATCATCCTTTCTCACAGCCGTATTTTTGAAGATGAGCAGAGAAGTGTGAAAAGGAAAGAAGCGAGCGGCGAAAAGAAGTCGAAATCAGGCAAGAAAGAAACCGTCGAAAATATCGATTTGAGTCTGGAAAAAACCACCTTGGGCGATATTGAGGAATTGGCTGCCTTGCACGAACGGATGACGGAAAGCAAACCCAAGTCGGCTGCAAAGTCCGGCGCCAAATCAAAAGCCGGTGCCAAATCGAAGCCGGTAGAAGGAACTCCGGCAGAGGAAATTCCGGTCGAGGCAACTCCGGTTGAGGTAACCTCGGTCGAGTCAACTCCGGTAGAAGAAGCCCCGATCAAAGAAGAGACTCCGAAAGCGGAAGAATAAAAAAAGTATAAGAAAAGCCCGTAGGGTGGTTTTCATGTACCTTTAATTTTTAGAGTGGAGAGGTGGAATTGCAAAATTCCACCTTTTTTATTTCTGCTCTTTGCTGACAACGGTACGTCTTAAATCAAAATAAATCCGGGCGGTCTTTTCCTAATGCAAATATTTCGTCTAACTTTGTCGCGTTAAAAAAACAAACAGAAAAAACATGGCAGTAATGAATTTTGGCGGGGTAGACGAAAACGTAGTCACCCGCGATGAATTTCCTTTGGAAAAAGCGAGGGAAGTATTGAAAAATGAAACAATTGCAGTGATTGGCTATGGCGTACAAGGCCCAGGCCAGAGTATGAATTTGCGTGATAACGGATTCCGTGTGATTGTCGGCCAGCGGAAAGGCGGCAAGACCTGGGAGAAAGCCGTTGCCGACGGTTGGGTGCCGGGCGAGACGCTGTTCGAAATCGAAGAGGCTTGCCGGCGGGCGACCATTATTCAGTATTTATTGTCGGACGCCGCCCAGATTGAAGTCTGGCCGCGTATCAAACCGCATCTGACGACCGGCAAAACGCTCTATTTCTCACACGGTTTTGGCATTACGTACAAGGAACGTACCGGCATTATCCCGCCGGCCGATATCGACGTGATTCTGGTGGCGCCGAAAGGTTCGGGCACGTCTTTGCGCCGGATGTTCCTGCAGGGACGCGGTTTAAATTCGTCCTACGCGATCTTCCAGGACGCAACGGGACAGGCCAAAGAACGTGTCATTGCGTTGGGGATCGGCGTTGGTTCCGGATACTTGTTTGAGACGACGTTCAAGAAGGAAGTATATTCCGACCTGACGGGCGAACGGGGGACGCTGATGGGTGCTATTCAGGGACTGTTGCTGGCGCAGTATGAAGTGTTGCGTGAAAACGGACACAGTCCCTCGGAAGCTTTCAATGAGACGGTGGAAGAATTGACGCAATCGCTGATGCCGCTCTTTGCCGAGAACGGAATGGACTGGATGTATGCCAACTGCTCCACGACGGCGCAACGAGGTGCACTGGACTGGATGGGACCCTTCCATGATGCAACGAAGCCCGTCTTTGAAAAACTGTACAGGGAGGTGGCTTGCGGCAATGAGGCGCAACGTTCCATCGATACCAACGGCAAACCCGACTATCGCGAAGGTCTGGAAAAAGAATTGAAAACGCTTCGCGAAAGCGAGATGTGGCGTGCCGGTGCGGTTGTTCGCCGGTTAAGGCCGGAAAATCATTAAGCCGGCGGCGAGACGCTACCGGGATGGAAGGCTGTGGCGATGATATAAATTGTGTCATTTTGTCGTTTTATTCGGATATATACGGTGTTTTAGTCGGCTTTGTGATGACATTTTGTCTTGAAATGATTAGAAACAGATGTTTGGCATTTTATTTGTAAGGTGGATAGATGAACCGGGAAATGATTTCCGGGGAATAGTAAAACAAGTATTCATTAACAAAAATAGGAGGATCAAACGATGATGCCAACAAGAAGAACGAACTGGTTACCGGGTATTTTCAATGATTTTTTCGGTAATGAATGGGTAGAGCGGCCGAGCGTAACGTCTCCGTCTGTCAATATTATTGAAAGTGACAAGGCGTACAAAGTCGAAATCGCTGCACCGGGACTGACGAAAAATGATTTTCGTATTGACGTGTACGACGACGATCGCTTAGTTGTTTCAGTAGAGAAGAAAGCGGAGACCAAAGAGGAAAACAAAGGGAATAAATACCTCCGCCGGGAATTTACATTCAGCAGTTTCCGCCAGAGCATGATTCTGCCCGATAGCGTGGACAAGGATCAAATCAAGGCCAAAGTGGAAGACGGTGTATTGTGTATCGAAATCCCCAAGATTCTGAAAGAAGAAAAAGCTCAGACCGTAAAGCAGATAGAGATACAGTAAATTCTCCACAGCCCATTCTGAATTGTATGTTGATAAGCCCGTAGTGTGCGTGTATAAAACCCCACACTACGGGCGTTTTTTAATGATTAATGATTAGGGGTTATAGCTACCGACCGCTATTCCACTAATCACTAACCACTATTTTTTAGTTTCTATTTTGAAGGTTTCAATCGCGTGATGCCCCAGTTTATACGAAAATCCGCTTTGGGCAGATTGCAGCGCCGATGGTTCCTCTTCAATCATATTTGTGTGACTGAGAGATTGAATATCTTTAAACAGATTGAATGTTACCTCCGCATCGTTGCCTTCGATGTTGTAATAGCGAAGAATCACGGAATCGTCATCTTCGCATTTCTTGATCGTGCTGACAACAGCGCCCTGGCCGGTCAAGGTGCCGAAACTTTGCTGTTCGGGAAGAAAGCCCTGCTGTTTCCTCGTGTCGCTTACGACGGCCTTGAGCGACTGGTGGCCTTGCGTACCCCGACGGTAACCGTTACGCCAGTCTCCTGTATGCGTGTAAATCGAAAAACGGTAATGGTGGTTGCCGGGCTGTAAATAATAATTCCCTCTTCCGTGGCAACTTTTCCGGCTGGCAAGGAGGATCGGTTGCAGGATGACGTAATCTGCGGGATGGTCGGTCGGGTCTATCCAGTCGAAAACGGCGACGTCGGAGCTGACGGTCAGGCCGGTTTTCCCGTCCGAGGCCGTGAACCAGTCCTGCACCTCACGCGGATGTATGTCTTTGCAGGGCGTATCGTATATCAGCGTTGAACGGGCATATCCCGCTGCGCCTTCCATTTCGTCCTTTCCCACCTCGATTACACCCATCGGCACTTCGTAGGAAACCTTGGCCTTCTGCATGTTTACCGGAAAAGCCAGTCGGAACTCGCGCCAGTTTTCGCCGTTGAAACGGTTCAGGTCTACTTCTACATCTACCCGTTTGACGGTTTTATACATGATGATTCTCAAAACCGCCTGTGTTTCCTTCAGCGGCTGAACAGTCTGAAACACGTCGCGCACCGCCCCTGTCTCTATGCATTGCCAGGAGGAGTTGTAATTGCGGAGTTGGTCGAACCCTTCCATCGTCGGCTTCTCCACGTCGGTAAATTCACCGGCGCCCGTACCGACCGACTGCATGGTGAAAAGCTCGCCGCCGGAGAACTTTTCGTTACGTACAAATTCCTTTTTCAGTTCCTTATCATACAGGCTTTCGATGCCTCCGTTGCCGAGAACGAGACGGTAATACTTGTTTTCGTACACCGGAATGGCGGCGGGAACCGTATTGCCTGCCGGAAGTTCGCCTTCTGCCAGATAGTATGTTTTATAGCCCAGCGCCGGCACCTTTTCGGCGACGAACGTGAGCGTTATCACTTCGTCTTTATTACCGGTGTATGGACAGTCCGTGAACTGATAGGGTATTTCGTTGCCGTTGGCGTCAATCAGTTTATAATGTGTATTCGGCTGTCCTTCCACGTCTAAAGTTAATACAACCGGGTCGGTGCGTTCCCACGACTGGGGATTGAAAACGGTGACGGCCTGCATGTATGCTTTGTTGAAACGGATACGGCTTGCAATGGCGGTCAGCGACCGGTCGAGCAATGCCTGTCCCCGGTCTCTGGCAAACTCGAACTTGTCGCGGAAATAACGGTCGGTGATCACTCCCTTGTTGCCGCCCCAGCCATGGTCGGGATAGATGGCCGCTTCCCAGGCTTCGGTAAGTTCCTTGTCGGGATAATCGCTGAAGGTGTTTTCTACCAGGGCGCTGAAGGTGGAAAACTTTTCCGCCGCCGTCAGCAGACGGCTGGCTTCACGTCCGGCTTTCATGGCGCGCTGATGCGTTGGTCCATGAATATAAAGCCACACGTTGGGACGCTCGCCGCGCCGTTCATCAAACTTCGCATTGCCGTTCGCGGTTATTTCATCCATGACCTTCGTTGCCGTGGAATAGGCGATATAGGGTAACCCCTTCGGATTGCCGCCGTTCACTTCGCTGTTCCAGCCGTCCATGTAGGTATCCCAGTCCGTAGGTTCGTTTGCATCGAGGGAATAGAGCATGAAACGTATCGGCGGAATATTCCGCTCTCTGTAATAGGTTTCAAAGTCTTTCAGGTAGCCGGCAAGCCGCTCGGTACGTACCTCTTCCGTGGGAGCGCCGGCGATATACGCCGTGGTGTTGTAATACTGCCCCGGCGACCAGATCTTCACGAAACTTCCGTCCGGACTGAACCAGTTGTAAAACCCCGGCTGAAACCGGCTGATCTGATAGTAGGGAATACCCGATTTGGCCAGTATCTGCGGTAACTGCATAGCCACGCCCGGCACGTCTTCATTATACGCCGTGCGGAAATCGCAGCCCGGCAGGACTTTCTGCAGCCACTTCCGGCCGAAGTAGGTCTGACGGATCAGCGCTTCGCCGTCGTACATCGACGGATAGGGCTGTTTGTTGGTCGCGCCCCATTCCAGACGTCCTTCCTGCGTATATTTCAGGATGTCGGCATGTCTGTCGGGGTGACGTTCGAGATATTCCCTCAGCGAAAGGGCGTCTTCGACCGAAAAACAGAACCGCTCGCTCTCCGACAAATGTTTCAATGCCGGCGTGATCATCTGTTCGTCACGGAAACGGATGCACGCTTCCGGACTGTCCATCCAGGCAATGTCCTGATGGCTCGAATTAACGATGTATATCTTCCCGCCCTTGAAATACGGGGTCTCCTGCGCCTGTGCACTCCCCCCGTACAGCAGTACGGCGGCAAAACAGACGGCTAAATAACTCTTCATCGTCTTCATTATTTTTTCTGTTTATAGTTTATATATTTCACTGTTTTACAATATGTCGTTCTTCTTCTTTCTTCCCTTCCGGGAGGCTTTACTTTAGCCCCGGTAAAGCTTACTTTAGTCCCCGCAAACTTTACTTTAGTCCCCGTAAGCTTTACTTTAGCCCCCGCAAACTTTACTTTAGTCCCCGCAAGCTTTACTTTAGTCCCCGCAAGCTTTACTTTAGTCCCCGCAAACTTTACTTTAGCCCCCGTAAAGGTCAGTCTGCCTTTCCCTAATCATTCATCATTCATCATTAATCATTAACCACCCTTCTTTTTCGGTGTTTATTCGGATGCGTTCGCCTTCATATACCTGTTCCACGCCCTGACTTTTTACTTTTACTTTGCGTCCTTTCCAGGGATTGAGCAAATGCAACTCCCGACCCTGTTCGCTGAAAATAGTGACAGGGCCGATTTCTCCGTTTTTCAGTTCGGCGGAGACGAGGAAGGCGCCTTCCACGCGGATTTGATGAAACGAAGCATCTTTGTTGCGCGGCCATGCGGGGAAAAGGCGTACCACGCCCTGATGTCCCATGCAGAGCATTTCGTTAATCGTATTGGGGACGGTGCTGAAATTCTCAATCCCGTGCGGGTTTTCCTGCTGAAATCCGTTCGGGAACGTATGTTTCACGTAACGGTCCAGATGATAGAGGATGGTATCCGGATCGTAGCCGATTCGCACGGCAGCGGGGAAAAAGCTGTTGCTTCCGTTGAAGTCGAGCCACCGCTGCATTTCCTGCATGGTGTTCATGGCAATTTCCAGCAGTTCGGGGTCGCTGTCCAGTCCGATTTGTTCGGCGGGATAGATGTGCTGAATCTCCAGCGTATTGCCTCCCGCCCAGTCCATGCCCTCTTCGGTCAGGCGAAAAACGGTTTTACCGTTTCGTTCCTGTCGCGGAAAAGCGGAAATATGGTCATGAATATGCATCCATTTTTCTCTCCTGTCGGCATCTTCCCCAAGCAGTGCGCTCATGTCGGTTACCGTCCGCATCGTTTGCCGTATCAGTCCGAGCGAAAGGAGGGGGTTTTTATTGCCGACCGTTCCTTCGTGAATGGCGTCGTTGTAGTCCACATACCGACCGTCTTCATATTTCAGGTACTTTTCCCAGAAAGTGGCGGCTGCTTTGACAAAAGGATAGACCCGCCGGGCGAACGCCCGGTCCCATGTGCGGTAGAATTGCATGGAGAGGTTGACAACGGCGTAGGAAGCATTGCTTTTCTGTCCCCAGAACATGCCTTCGTCTTCGACACCAGAGGCTCTCCAATTCGCGTGGTGCTCCTCCATGAGCGGCGTCCAGCGGGTTGTCTCTATGCCGCGCGGCCCGATGCCGACGGGTAGCATGATGCCGTCGGCAATGCCCGTGATCTTCTCCGAATAGTAGTGTCCGCGCGGCATGCAAGCCAGCAAGGGACGGTAATACGGCTCCGCCTGTTCGATGCGGTTGGCGGAGTAGAGCGCATAATAGGGCGCCATGTGATTGTAGTTCAAATGGTAGTCGCCCGCCCAGGCCGGCTGTTCCTGTGTGATCCAGGTACCGAAAATCGGCGGAGGAAAATCGGTGTCCCTGCTGCAGGAAGCCATTCCGTAGAGGGAGAGATAATATTGTCCTTCGATGGCGCTGTCGGGAATGGAAACATACGATTTTTCCCAGTAGTTTTTCCACCATTCCCTGTGCTGCTTGTCCAGTTCCTGCAGGCGTTGCGGGGATGCGGATGCTTTCACTTTCCGGATGGCGTCGTCCAGACAGTCGTCGCTCTTGAAGTTGCCGGAGGTGGCGCAGACCAGCCGGACGGTTTTTCCCGGTTCCAGGGAAAACCGGTCATCCGGCGAATCAAGGGTCTGCAACGCCATGGCCGCCCGGGTCGGAATGGCTACCGAATCTTCGAAGGCGCGTGTGATGTAATACACGCCGTCAGTCGCGCCCTGCTCCCTTTTTTCGGGGAAAGCGCGGTCTAACGGAGGACGCTCGACGATTTCTTTTTCGCCGGGCAGAGACAGTCGAACGTTTCCCTCGAGCTTCCCTTTTCCTTCCATCCCGATTTCAACGACGATCACATCTGCCGCCGCGGCGACATAGGTCTTGTAGGTGACCGAAAAATCATCTTTCCCGAAACGGGCGACGGTCTTCGCCTCATACAAATGCTGCTCCACCAGCCGGGATGCGCCCTGGAGTCCGGGAATCGAGACTTCGATTTTCCCCAGAACGGCGGGGTAGGATTCGTTATGCCCATGCTGCAAACGCCAGAAATCGTTTCTTGCCACATAAAAAACCTGATGTTCCGGGTTTCCCGACAGGGCTACGCCCATGAAACCGTTTCCCAGCAGCGGCGCGTCTACGGACACTTTGGACGGAATGCGCTGTGGCGGTTGGGTAAATCTGACGACATGCTTGCTGATAATCGCTTTCGCACATTCGGAGCGGTCTGTCGGAGCATGGCACGACAGTAAAAATAGCGCAATGCCTGCTATTCCAATGAGAATTTTAAATCTGTTATTCATACTTGTAAAATTATTAATGAGAATTTTAAATCTGTTGTTCATACTTATTAATGGTTGCATGGATTAATCTGTCAGCTTCCCCCCGTCGGTTAAAACCGACGGCAATCGGGAGAATGGGGCTAAAGCCCGGGCAAACCATTGCCGATTCGTGATCAGTCAGCCTTCTCCTAATCATTAACCATTCATCATTCTTTTCAGTTGGGCGTACACTCCAATTTGAAGCGGAATGTCCACGTGCCGTCCATCCATGCCGGGTAGTTGGTTCCCCATAAATTGTTGAACAGACAAAAATGGATGCCGCCGTTCAGGTCAGGTTTGTCTGCCGGATAATCGAACACGTCGCGCGTGCCGACAGCCACGAGCGGAGCATCAAGACTTGTAATCCGTAACACGCCTTTTTTACAAACCACGTCCACGTAACGGTCCACAGCGTGCATTTGCTTATTGCCGTTGGCGACCACATCCGTGACATCTACCGGCTGACCCGTTTTTTCGATAAGCATTTTCTCAACGTCTTTCGGATAGAGCGAAAACCAGTATGCTTCGGGTAAGCGTACCGCCGGTTTACTCACAATCGATACAACGATTTCCGCTTCATTTTTGTCGTTCGAAAATACACATCGCATTTTCACATCCTGCGGCAAAACAAGCGGATGGACATTCGGGTCTTGCGGAAAAGACAAAACCCGGTCGCGTATGATGCGTCCGTTTTGTTTCTTTTCAAGCGTTTTGTCGGTTTGGGCTACGATCGTTGCGCTTTGCTGGTTTGTGTTTTCCAAACCGGGCTTGAAGCAACTCGGATGGCGAAATCGAAGATACAGTTTTAAATAACGTTCATAATCCGCTTGAGAACAGGCTTGATAGGCAAGCGTTCCGAATAAGTCCGGGAGTATACCGTTTCCCGGAGAGATGCTTTTAGAGGGCTTAAAGTCGTCGCCGGTAACGATTCCTTTTTGTAAGGACGAAAGACGTTCGAGTTCCGCTATTGCTTCGTTTTGCAGTTCCGGCGGCAACAAGGCAACGGCTTCATCCACTCTGCGGGCTTTTTCTTTCCATGACAATTCCGCCCGCCTGAGTTCCGGTAACGTGCGCGTAGCGCTGAATTTTTCGGGACCGTAATCGCTTCTGACTTTCCAATACCAGACTTCCGGCGCTCCCCAGGTGTGTTCGGCGACCAGTCCGAGGTATACCGCATAATCAATGGTCATATCGCTGTCTTTGTCTAACTTTCCTTCCCGCAGCCAGTGCGAAAACAGACGCGACAGCGCCCGATAACGCATGGTCATCTCCGGATTACTGGCTACGCCATAGATCCAGACGTCGCCAATTTCGGAGGTGACGACCGGCAATTGATCCGCCGTTTTCCAAATCTCTTTTGCCACTTCGTTCAGGCTGGAGCCTGTGACTTCCGCACGCGGGTATTTTTTCCGCAAGTTGCTGAAGATTTCCTTGACTTGCTGTA
>JAITAY010000288.1 GCA_031283915.1 Tannerella sp. | reverse complement strand
TTCAGTGAAAAATACCATAAACATGGTATTGTACATGAAAAGTAATTCTATTACTTTTGTACTCGGAAATTATATTATTCATATTATAAAAGTAAGAAAAATGAAAAGAGCAAACTTTTTAAATTCGAGTCTGTTGTTGCTCATAGCGACAATAGTATTTGTCGGCTGTAGCTCTGATAATTCTACTAACGGAGGCAGCGCTTCGGCATTCTATCTAATCGGTTTAGGTACGGGGTTCATCTCATTCATTATTGGATGTGTATGGTATTCGGTACTTTTTGGTAAAACATGGCAACGGCTTATGGAGTACAGTGATGAAAAAGTGAAATCCATTTTCAAGCCGCAGCGTATTATCGTTGCTTTAATTGCCGAACTTGTTGCAGCATTATGTACGACCGGAATACTGTACAATTTGTCAGTCCACATTCCTTTGGCTGTATGTACTGTTATGCTGATTGTCGTCATAGTTGGTCACGGTGTAAAACTGGCAATTTTTGATGGCAAACCGGCTAAAATAATTTGGATTAACGAAGGATATAAGATAATAACAATCCTTCTGTTTTTTGGCGCTTTGACGCTGTTTGGGAAACATATTGTATTCTAAAGTAATTAATAAGTCATGAGCACGCATACGCATTGGGATTATATTCCAAAAAAGGATTCGGAACTGGTGCCTTGGGGCGCCAATTTCACCGGGCAGGTAGCCGCAAATGCCGGACAGTGGGACATTCCGTCAAACGAGGTTACAGAACTGCAAACCGCCAACACTGCCTTTGCCACGCTTCAGGCGCAGGCAGACAGTCCGGCGAAGAACGCCATTATTGTAGCGGAAAAGAACGCCGCCCGCAAAACGCTGGTAGCGAAAATCCGCGAACTGGCGGGATTCCGTCTGAAGAACCCCGTCATCACCGACGCACAGCGCATCGCGCTGGGGCTTCACGTACACGACACCAAGCCGTCGAACATTCCCGCGCCGAAGTCCCGTCCCGAACTCGACATCGATGTGGTTGATTTCCGCCGCCTGACCGCCGCTTTTCACGACCAGGGCAGCGACAGCAAGGCGAAGCCTTACGGCACAAACGGCGCGGTTATTGTCTATGCCGTGCTTGACACGCCGCCCGCCGATGTCTCCGCTCTCACCCGCAGCGTGCTGGCAACCCGCACGCCGCACATCCTCGAATTTACCGAAGAAGAACGCGGAAAAACGGTTTACGTCGCCATCTGCTGGCAGAACGAAAAGGGCGAAAAAGGCCCGTGGAGCGAAATCGAAAGCGCAATAGTGCCGTAAACAAATTGTTATTGCAAACGAAAAAGGAGATTGTCACCCGTTGACAGTCTCCTTTTTATGTCTTTTAAAACCGGACTTCATGTAAATATGAAACAGAAATAATCAGTTTTTTCCGATTCGGAATGACCGGTGCAAAGGCGGGACAATAAAATACAACGGTTCGTTTCTTTCTGTACCCGTACTGCGAAATATTTTTCATAACACCTCAAAAAAAGAATGAACCTTTTTCTTAACGGAATTAACGGAAGAGAGAGCCTGAAAATATTAAAGGATGCCTCACGACATCCTTTAATCAATTTGTTAACCTTAAATCTAATACTATTATGAAAAACCACACGGCAAAGGTAGAAGTATTTTATGGATAATCAATAAACGGATTGTTAAATAAGCCTTCATTCGATGCAATAAACAATAAATTTCAAACTTTCACTGTCATTTTTTTGTTATACACTTTTATCCCCGTCTATCCTTTGGAAACAAGGTTTTTTTCAGGTATGAATTTCTTCCCTTGCATAACGAGCTTTACCAATGAAAATCAATGACGAATACAGGTGTGCATCCGACAAATAAGAAAGAGTCACGATACTTTTTCAGTTGGACACGCCTTTTTTCGCTTTTCATCGAGCGCCTGTATCCTTCTGTCGGACGCATTTTCCATTCTCACCTATTTGCTTTCCTGCATCCCTTCCCATAAATACTGCGACAGCATCAAGAAAAACAGACTCTTATTAAATCTGTGCGAATGAAAGAAAAGATGTTTATCCATGTTTTTCTGTCCCAGCAACCTGATGTACCTGCTTTGTCGATATACTCATAATTCTTCGCTCGAATTTGGTTAAAATCCGAATTGCCACAGGGTAACCGTTCGGGTATCCTTGTCTCCATAATATTTGATTTTACACAGCATGGTTTTGTACATTAGAATTATCAAAAAGTTGGAAATGGAGATTCAATAAAGGCTTCAATACCCTACCGTTGCATATATTACCGTGACGGGAAGGGTTACCGTAGCCACCGGAAGATTTCAGCTAACTGCCGGAGCGTTCCAGGTAATTACCGGAGTGTTCTATGTAACAAGCATACTGCATCCTGTAATGGGTTTTGCATGCAGGCCTGTTCTTTTTTAATACACAAAACGTTAATGCGTAAAGTATAAATCTGAGACAAAACTAATGCAAATATATAAGGATTTAGAGAAAAAAAGAGGCCTCCCGTTTCCAGGAAGGCCATCTAATCGGTCATTGCGACCCTCAAAGGTTCTTATGTTATGTATGCGCAAAATATTTCGCAAAAATAATGCCAAATCATATTTTCGACCAATTTCAGCCTTAATTTAACAACAAAGATGACAAATAGTCACATAAACAGAAACAACATCATTGTATATAGCCATTTTTAATGACAAAATGTCGTATTCGGGATTTTGTTTGATTTTTCATATCTTTGTAACTGGAAATTTAAAATAAACAATTCGTATGAACCAAATAATGATATTGACTATTGGCCGCCAATTCGGTAGCGGTGGACGTCTCATTGGGAAGAAACTGGCTGATGTGTTTGGCATTGCTTATTATGACAAGGAACTTTTCCAATTGGCGTCCAGGGAAAGCGGACTTAGCCATGATGTATTCGAGAAAGCCGATGAAAAGGCGGCTGACCGCTTAGCGTATCTCTTTTCACGCGGACTTTCCTATATGGGGATGTATACGCCTCAGTTGGATATTCTTTCCAATGAGGGGTTGTTCAAAATTCAAAGCGATGCCATCCGCAAACTGGCTGAGACGGAATCGTGCGTCATCGTCGGCCGTTGCGCCGATTATATCCTGCGCGACCATCCGAACTGTATCAGCTTTTTTATTCACAGCGATTTGGAAAGCCGTATTCAGCGGGTCGTCGAACGTCAGCAGGTGAGTGTAGAGCAGGCGAAGGAGTTAATTTTCAAAACCGATAAATCCCGTGCCGCATATTATGATTATTTTACGAACAAAACATGGGGCAAGGCCTCGTCATATCATCTGTCTGTCAATGCTTCGGTGCTGGGCATCAAAGATACGGTGGCTTTTATGAAAGCTTTCGTGGAAAAAAGGATGCAGAAGCCATTGCATATTTGAATATTTATATCTCCGGACAAAACCACGCCCGTACAGGATATATACGTAAATGACGAAACGGTTTGCCCGTGTTTCAGTTCTTGTTTTTTTCTGTTCGGGACTTTTTTTCCCGTTTGGGAAACCAGCCTTTTTCTACTCGTTTCCGCTGGCAAAACAGTTCGTTAATGCCCCACAAGGCAGAAAAAGCGAAAACGCCGCACAGCGACGAAAGGATAACATTCCGTACGGTCAACGACAGAATAATTCCCCCTATACTGAAAAATAAAAACACCCACCAGCATTTTACACCAAAATAATATTCGCCTTTAATCACCAGGGGATGAAAAATTCCGATGATGAAAAAAGTACCTGTCCCGATGACCAAACCGGTCAAATGAAAAACTTCAATAAATTCCATCCATTTTTTACTTCAAAGACGTAAACCCGGTCTTCTATATTATATAGTCAATAGGGGCATCGTCTTCATTTGTTTCCTCGTCTTTGGCTGTCGGTTTTTCTCGGATGTTGTCTTCGTTTTGCTTTTCCGTCTCCGAATGTTTCTGAATATCCCTGTTTTCTTCCGTTATTTCTTGTGTCCATTCAGCATCCGCATCGTCCAACAGCGGCCCAAAGATAGGAAAATCTTCATTAAAATCCTCGTCTTTCAACGGAGTTTCCACTATTTCTTCTTCCGGTTTTGATCGGTTCATGTCCCCCTCCTCTTTTTTAATAACTTCATTATCTTCATTTTCACTGTGCTTAATATCTTCCGGATATGATGTATCTGTTTCTTCGTCACGATATTCTTCGTCTTCATTATATTCCTCATCATCGTCATCGTCAGTGTCGTATTCATCGTTATTCTCTTCATACGCCGGGTTGTCAACGATCACAGTCGGTTCACTTTCTTCCCTGATCTCGTCCGCTTCCCGACCCTTTTCCGGTTCGCTTTCTTCTACCGGCGGAATTGGATCTTTGACAACTTCTATCACAACCGATTTTTGGCTTGTGTTTTTGTATTTTCCCGCGAGAAGCCCCAAAAACATCATCATAAAAAAACCTTTGTTACTTGAGAAAAAGGCATCCGATATGTTTTCGATAAAAATAAAGCCGGTTATTATCAGCGTGATGACAAACCATTGGATGTCTCCCTCACGTTTGAAACGGACAAGCGCTTTGCCTGCGCTATGAATCCAGAAAAACAGATAAAACAGTATCCCCACCACGCCAAACTGAACCAGTGACGGGTAATAGGAACTGGACACAGAAAGCCAGTTGTGGAGGGAAAAACCCTCCATGGCATTAAGTCCGTATGCAGCATAAATCTGGGAATAATATTTTCCCGATATTTCGGTTGCAAAACTGGCGAAACCGCTACCGAAAGGAATGAAGTCTCTCAGCACATCAATGGCTGAACGGTATAAAACGGAACGTGCCATAAAATCAGTACCGTATCCTGCATCGGGCGGGAAAAGATAGTTAGCAATCTGTGATTTCAAAATATAAACAATCAAAGCAAACACTATCAACACGGCAAGACCTGTCCGCCGGCCGGACTTGAGTATACGTACGTCCTGAAAATACATGAGAATCCCGATCGTCAGAAAGTAGAATCCATAAAATCTGGCGTGAATGGCAATCATGCCGGTGGTCAGTATGAAAATGAACGTAAACAGCGCCTTTACCGTGAAATTGCTGCAATACAGGTAAACGAGCGACAGACAAACAATTCCCGATACATAATTGGCATCCTGCCCCATGACGGTTTTGAAAAAAGACGGATTCAGAAGTCCGTAAATGCCGATGGGAATAAAAAACGGCCAGATGTAAAGACAAATCCGTTTCAACAGCTTTTTTTGAGAATCGGAAAAGGAAGGCGCCATCTGCAACACCATGAAGAAGGTCAGGTAAGGTCTGATTTGTACCAGGAAATCCATGGCAATAGCGCTCTGGGAATTATATGCCAGGTAGCAAGAATAGCAGAGATAGAATAGAAAAATACACACTATAACCAAGATTTCCACCGTGATTCGCTTCCTTTCGAGACAGGCAAAAAGGATATATAAGACCAGCAATATGACACTCGCGACCTCGTCCATACTTTTAAAACCCGTTACATCATACAGGATTACTCCAAAAATCAGAGTAAACATGAAGAGGTAAAAAAAGTATGCATATTTAATTTGTTGAATCAACATCTTCATTTGTTCCTTTTTTCTTCGTACAAAACTACGATGTTTTTTTATTTCAGTAATGAAAGATTTGGCTTTTTATGCTTTTTCCATTTCTTTTATTTGTAACGAGGGATATAAGAGAGAGCACAATAAACATTCCTATACTCTTTCAGAATGACCTTCATCACATCCGGCACAGTTTTGTGCATAAACAAACCTTGCGACTGTTCCTGCCGGAAAGCTGTCACTGGTCACAGTTGGGAATTGAGAGTATCATGTCCACGGTTTATAGTCGGCGCCGGGTAAAGTACAACTGTAGGTCTCACTAATACATGATCAAGATATCCTATCTAATAGGAAGGCAGGAACGGGTGACAGTACGAACGAATGAATATAGGAGCAGGAACATGATAAAATCTGCCGTCACTTTTTACCCGCGCAAAATATAGTTCATAACCGTGAATTGAAATTCACAGTCCGCAGTTCACAGTTGGCTATGCACAAAACCATGCCGCGATAAGGAATGAAAGGTATTCTACTGCTGTTTCAGAGTGCTTCCTGCCACGCCGGTACAATAACAAAATCCTTAACTTGGTGACATTGAGCTGAAGCATCCGGTTAATAAAGGGTCGTTCCTGCGGAAACCGGAAATTTCCGTTTTTTTCAAATGGTTAGTTGGAAGCTGCTGCCTTTGTCGGGTTCGGACTGAACCGAAATGACACCGCCGTGCAGAAGAACGATTTGCCGGCAGATACTCAGCCCGATTCCCGATCCGGTGGATTTGGTGGTGAAAAAGGGTACAAATATTTTGTCCATTACGTCCGGCAGGATGCCCTCGCCGTGGTCGATTACGCGGATCAGGGTGCGCAGATGTTCGTTCCGCGCGACGTATACCTCCACGTTCGGCTTCTGTGGGGGCGGCGAAGCTTCACAGGCATTTTTGACGAGGTTGATAAGTACCTGCTCCATCAATCCCCGGTCGGCTTCGATGGAGAGGTCTTCGGGTTCGATGCGGCAGGTGAACTCAAAGCCGGAAGCTTTCATCAGGCGATGGATGTCGTTTATCCACTCGCGGGCAGAGAAGCGGGAGATGACCGGCTGGGGGATGTGCGTGAGTTTCCTGTAGTTATTCACAAAATCGACTAATCCCCTGCTTCTGCGGTAGATCGTTTGCATGGCACGGCTCATCATTTCACGGTTTTCCTGCTCCGGTTCCGAAAACGTTTCCGACAGAGAGATGATCGGCGTCAGTGAATTCATGATTTCGTGCGTCAGTACGCGAATCAGTTTCTTCCAGGCATCGCTTTCGCTTTCGTCGAGGACGGACTGGATGTTTTTGAAACTGATCAGTTTCAGTTTCCTTCCGCCGGTGAAGAAGTAAACGGCCGTGACGGCCATCCGGCGGATTGATTTGTTCTGTCCGGCCTGAATGATTTTCGTTTCGCCGGGCGCCAGCCTGTTGAGTATGGCCGGCAGTCCGGGCGACATCGGTTCCAGGTCGGTCAGCCTTCGCGGTTGCGGAGTGCCGAAAACGTTCAGGATGGCCTTGTTGATCCAGGTGATGTGATCCTGCCCGTCCGTGACCAGCAGTCCGAAATCAATCCGGTTGAGCAGTATTTCGTAAAAGGTCTGTTCGGCTTCCTTTTGCTGCAACTTCCGGTTGAACCGGGCAACGGCGCCTTCCATCCCGGGAAGCAGTTCGGGCGCCAGCCCTCTGCCGATAAAGCTTTGGAAGGAGATATTAAATTCGGAATAATGAATGGCATCGATCAGCCGCTGTACGTCTTTTACGGTTCGCTGCTGAAAACGGTACAGGTGGCGGCAGCAATTCGCCAGGACAGCCAGACACAGCACCGCCGGCACGTACCAGCGAAAGGCCAGGCAACAGCCTGTCGCGACGGCCAGCGATACCGTGCCGAGAATCCGGGCAATCAGTTGAAAACGGTATTTTCTCATCCTTTGATCTTTCTGTACAGCGCGTAGCGGGAAATGCCCAACAGTTCGGCGGCTCTGTTCATGTTTCCCTCGCTGCGTTTCAGCGCCTTTTCGATGGTTTCGCGTTCCATGTCTTCGAGATTCAGGTTTTCGTTCTCCCTTTTCCTTTCGTGCATATGCAGCATGATGCTCCCGGCTTTCAGTATCCTGTCGGACGAGAGAATGACCGCACGCTCCATCACGTTCTGTAATTCCCGGACATTGCCCGGCCAGTGGTAATTCCTGATCTTGTGCCCGGCCTCGGCCGACAGGCCGGTGATTTCCTTCCGGTACCGGTGGGTGAACTTCTTCAGGAAATACCCGGCCAGCAGGAAAACGTCTTCTCCGCGTTCACGCAGGGGCGGCATCTTGATTTCGATCGTGTTGATGCGATAGAGCAGGTCTTGCCGGAACTCGCCCCTGGCGACGGCATCGTAAATGTCCAGATTGGTGGCACAGATATACCGGACGTCAATCGGGATGACGCGGGTAGACCCCAGCCGCGAAATCTCCTTCTTCTCAATGGCGGTAAGCAGCTTGGCCTGCATCGGCAGACTGAGGTTTCCTGTTTCGTTCAGGAAAAGCGTTCCGCCCGAAGCGATTTCCATGCGTCCGGCCTTGTCGGTTTTGGCATCGGTGAACGCGCCTTTTTCATAACCGAACAGCTCGCTTTCGAACAGCGTTTCGGGGACGGCGCCCAGGTCGATGGTTGTAAAAATCTTTTCTCTTCGCGGCGAATGCTGAAAAATGAAATGGGCAATCAGGTCTTTTCCGGTACCGTTTTCTCCAAGTATCAGGATATTTGCCTCCGTTTCGGAGAGTTTTTCAATCAGGGTGAAGATTTCCCGCATCGGTTCGGATTCGCCGATAATCTCCGGACAGGGCGACTGGCTCAGGGACTGAACCTGTACCTTGAGATTTTCGATTTCCTCGCGCGATGCTTTGAGTTTCAGCGCCGAGGAAATGGTAGCCAGCAGCTTTTCCTTTTCCCAGGGTTTGGAAATGAAATCGGTGGCTCCGGCCTTGATGGCCTGCACCGCTTTCCCCGTGTCGGCGTAGGCTGTCATGAAGATCACAATGGCCTGCGGGTCTGCCTCCAGAATCTTTTCCAACCAGGAAAAACCTTCGTTTCCGCTGACCACGTCCTTGCGGAAATTCATGTCAAGCAAGATGACATCCGGCCGGAAGGTCTTCATGTAATGTATTACCTTTTCCGGGTTTACGCTGACCTTTACTTTTTCCGTATAAGGCAGCAACAGGGCATTCAGCGCAAAGAGCACGTCTTCGTTGTCGTCGATAATCAGTATTTTCCCTTTTTTTTCCATGAGTTGTTATCTGTGTTCCTCTATGTTCCCTTCCTTTTTCTGCTGTGGTCACTGCTTTCCGGGACTATTCGATCGCGAAGTCCCAGATGCCGGCGTTACGTTCGAGTTCAATCAGCGCGGCCAGGCTGTTGAAGACGGTTTCGATATATGCCGTATGCAAGTCGTCGTAAGTTTGCTGCGCCACCAGGGCTTCCAGGCGCGACGTCTCGCCGCGTTCGTAGCTGTATAGCTTCCCCTGCAAGATGGCTCCGGCCCGGTCCAGCATACCCGTTTCGAAACGTCTCACCTGTTCGAGTTGGGCGAAGTAGGTTCGCAAGCTTTGCATGACGGCGGTCTGGATTTCCAGTTCGGCCTGCCGGTAATCGAGTTCGGCCTGCTGCCGTCGCAATTCGGCTGCACGAAGGGCGCCCTTGTTGGCGTTGGAGAATTTCAGCGGGACGGCAATACCCAGCGTGAGGCCGTTGAAGGCCGGGGCGGGGGCGATTTCGTTGCGCACTTCCGTATTGTAATTGTATCCGATCGCCAGGTCGACGTCGGTATTGCGTTCGCGCCGGACGACTTGCAGCGCTTTCCGGGCGACCTCGACGTTTTTCAGGGCGGCGGCCAGGTCTGCCCGGTTTTCCAGGGCGGTTTGCAGCAGGGCGTCGGTGTCGTACGCCCGCACTTGGGGATGCAGGGCGCCGGCGGGATTGGGGAGAATGTGCGGATCGAAAACGCCTGTCCACACACTCAGCGCTTCGCAGGCATTGAGCTGTTCGGCGTGTGACTGCAACAGGCCGGCGGAGGCTTTTTCGGCTTCGAGCCGGCTTTGCAGGGCGTCCACGTCGGTGATTTTACCCAGGGCGAAACGGATGCTGTCGGCTTCGGCCAGGCGACGGATGTTTTCGCACGAGTTTTCCCTGACGGCGTGAAGTGCAGCCTGCTTGAGGGCTTCGAACCAGGCCAGCGTCGCCCCGGCACGCAGCCGGTGGAAATAATCTTCCAGCAAGGATTCGTTCAGTTCCTTTTCGCTTTCGGCCAGGTCAATCCGCGCGTTGCGTTTGCCAAAAGAAAACGTTTTGCCCAGTTCCACGGAGACCGACCGCCCCATTTGCAGGCGGCGTTCGTCATTGTCGGCATATTCCACGCTCAACTGCGGATCGTTAAAGACGCGGGCAACCTGCGCCCCGGCTTCGGCCACGCTCACTTTGAGCTTCTCCGCCGCATAACCGGGATGCTGTTTCCATACCTGTTCCATATAGGTGCCGTAATCCATCGGGCGAAGCGTTTTCGCCGGTGTCTGTGCATGTGCGGCAAAGCACATGAACCATCCGATGCCCGTCCACATCATCTTTCTCATATATAATTGCATAATTGTATAATTGTATGACTAATATGTTTTCGGGGATAAAGGTAACGCTTTTTCGTTGAAGTACAACAGATGTATTTATGGAAATACGGAGATACCCATCGTTTACACGAGGAAAAAGGCAAGGTTATACTGCATGCGGTACAGTTTTGCGCATTGCCCGTCAGTTAAAACTTGATGACATTGCCCCCAGCCCCCGGGAAGATGACTTGGACTAAGGGATAGCGGATTTCATCATTTATCATTCATCATTATTTGACGTTTTGTGGAACCGGGTGGCGGCAGCCTGTGCGGTCGGCATAACCAGCAAATCCTGTATATTTACATGCGGGGGCTGAGTGACGGCAAAACCGACGGCCTCTGCAATGTCTGCGGCTGACAGGGGAACGAATCCGTCGTAAACCTGATCGGCGCGGTGTTGATCCCCTTTGAAACGTACCAGCGAAAACTCCGTCTCTACCGCACCCGGACAAATCTGCGTCACGCGGATGCCATGAGGCAGCAAATCCATGCGCATTCCTTTGCTTAATGCGTCTACGGCGTGTTTGGTTGCACAATAAACCGCGCCATTGGGATAAACCTCTTTCCCCGCAATGGACCCGATATTGACGATATGTCCCGATTTCCGGGCAACCATCGCGGGCGATACGACACGTGTGACGTACAACAGTCCCTTGATATTAGTATCAATCATTCGTTCCCAGTCGTCGACAGCGCCTTCGTGAAGCGGGTCTAACCCGACCGCAAGACCGGCATTGTTGACCAGCGTCTCCATCTCCTGCCATTCGTCGGGCAGGCTGTCGAACGCCCGGCGAACTTCGTCGTAATTTCTTACATCGAAAGAGAGTGTGTGTACCCGGACGCCCCGGGCTGCCTCGATCTCTTTCTTTAATTTCTCAAGACGCTCTTCCCGTCGTCCGGTGAGAATCAGATTCATGTTTTCCTTTGCCAGGCGAAAGGCGACGGCTTCTCCGATTCCCGAAGTAGCGCCGGTGATACATGCCGTTTTCATTGTTTGCTGTTTTATTGGTTGAAAATGGAGTCATTGAAACACGGAGACACGAAGAAAACACGGAGCGCACGGAGATTTTTTCCGCTGTCGATCTCCGTGTGCTCTGTGTTCTCCGCGTCTCTGTGTTGTTGAGCCATTTCTGCGTGGATTTCTTAATTTTCAACGGTATAGCGCAGGATGGTTTGTTCTCTGTCGGGGCCAACCGAAACGATATGGATAGGGACGCCCACTTCCGCTTCGAGGAAAGTGAGGTAGGCGTTAAATTCTTCCGGAAATTCGTTTTCACTCTTCATCTGTGTCATGTCCGTCTGCCATCCGGGCAGTTCTACAAAAATGGGTTCAAGCGTCGTTTCCGAAATCTCAAAGGGAAAGTCTTCCGTTTCTTCCCCGTTGATGCGATAGGCTACGCAGACCTTGATCGTCTCAAACGTATCAAGCACGTCGCTTTTCATCATGATCAGCCGGCTGACGCCGTTAATCATGACGGCATAACGAAGCGCCACCAGATCAATCCACCCGCAACGGCGCCGCCGTCCGGTCACCGAACCGAACTCGTGTCCCCGGTCGCAGAGCGTATCGCCTGTCCGGTCGGTCAGCTCGGTGGGAAACGGGCCGCTGCCGACACGGGTACAGTAGGCTTTGAATATGCCGTAGACTTCGCCGATATTGCCCGGCGCAACGCCCAGGCCAGTACAGCATCCGGCGCAGATGGTGCTGGAAGAAGTGACGAAAGGGTAGGAACCGAAGTCGATGTCGAGCATCGTTCCCTGTGCGCCTTCGGCCAGGATGGATTTACCTTCCGAGAGCAGACGGTTGATCTCCTGTTCGCTGTCGATCAGGTGGAACTGTTTCAGGTATTCGAGGGCGTCGAGCCAGCGGGTTTCAAGCTCTGTAATGTCGCCGTCGTAATTCAGTCCGCGTAACAATGCTTCGTGACGGCTTTTGGCGGCAGCGTATTTGGCATCAAAGCTGTGCAGCAGGTCGCCGACGCGCAGACCGTTGCGACTGATCTTATCCGTATAAGCCGGCCCAATGCCTTTACCGGTGGTCCCGATCCGGGCATTCCCTTTGGCGGCTTCATTGGCGGCATCCAGCATCCGGTGGGTCGGGAGAATGAGGTGCGCCTTTTTGGAAATCCGGAGGCAACCGGTAATGTCGTGTCCGCTTTTGGCCAGGTTTTCACATTCTTCTCTGAAAAGCAGCGGATCCAGTACGACGCCGTTTCCGATAATGTTTATCTTTTCGCCCTGGAAAATACCCGACGGAACGGAGCGAAGTATATACTTTTCGCCCTGGAATTCCAGGGTATGTCCTGCATTCGGCCCGCCCTGGAAACGGGTAATCACGTCGTAGCGGGGGGTCAGTACATCGACGATCTTGCCTTTGCCTTCGTCGCCCCACTGCAATCCTAATAATACGTCTATTTTCATTATCTATTTCTGTTATTCGTTGATTCTTTAATTTTCGTTTTAGAGTTGGATTTTCTCCCGGAATTTACATTTCGAACACATCCCGTAAATGTACAGGGAATAGTATTCGGGCGTGAATTTGGGGATTTTACAGTCCGTCGCAATCTTTACTTTTTCGGTTTTCACTTCGCTGACGCTGCCGCAGTATGAACAAATCACATGATGATGGGTCAATGCCGCGCATTTCAACTCGTATTGAACGGTCCTGGACGAAAACTGGTGGCGGACAACCAAACCGGCGTCCATCAGCAGCTCAATGGTATTGTATACTGCGGCCAGGCTGACACGGAAATGGTTTTCTGTCACGTACTTCCGCAACGTTTCCACATCGAAATGCCCCGGCATACAGCAGATACATTCCAAAATAGTATAACGTTCTATCGTCTTTCGAAACGCCTTTTTCTCCAGATAAGCGGTAAGGATTTCACGCATTTTGTCGGCAGAGTACACGTCCGTGTTCACCATTAGCTCGGGTTCTTTCCGTTGATTATTCGTCAGTTGTATGTGGGAAGAAAAGAGTATTCCCTGCTGTAGCGGAGCATTTGTTCCACATAGCCTTCCGAATAGTCCAATACGATATTAATTATCTCTCCCTTGCCGTTCCTGACGGGTTTCATGACCGGATTGACAAATCCCCGGTAGGGAGCGATGTTCAGCGCTGCATAGCGTTTCAGCACTTCTTCGTGCAATACCGCATCCACCGTCACTCCGTAAGTCTCGACTAACTGCCGGCCGGCTTCATAGTCGCCTTCGCTCTTGATGCGCTGCACTTCGGCCAGCAACTGCCCGAACAAGTCGCGCAAGGCTTCGTAATCATTGATTACGATGTACGTTTTCCCGTCCCGCTTTTTCAGTTCAATCACTTTGGCCGGCTGTCCCTTTTCGTATACCCATTTGGCGATCAGCTGGCGGTTGCGCATGTGGGCTTCCTCCACCTTCTTTCCGGCTTCGATGCGTACCAACTGGGTCATCAGTCCGTTCATGATATATTTGTAATACTCGGCCTTGTATGCTTCCGCATGGGGCGTCAAATCCAGTTTTACCAACTTTTCGTCGGCCAGGTAATAGAGTGCGAACAAGTCGGCACGGGCTTCCTCCAGCGTCGAACTGTAGGCTTTCAGTCCGTCCGGATCGACACCCGGCAGGATGATTCCGGAACCGTGGCCGAGACATTCGTGCAGGTCGGTATGCAGGTTGTCGGTCACAAAACCGTATTTGGCGATCAGATTCAGTTCTTCGTTACTCCAGACAAATTCCTCACGGAAACCGTTTCCCTGCGAGGCTTTGTCGTATGCTTCGGTGATGTTTTCGATGGTCACAGACTTGGATCCGTGTTCGCGCCGGATCCAGTCCGCATTCGGCAGGTTGATGCCGATGGGCGTGGCCGGATAGCAGTCGCCGCCCAGCATTGCGACCGTAATCACTTTGGCGCTGACGCCTTTCACTTCCTTTTTCTTGAAACGCGGATCGGTCGGCGAATGGTCTTCGAACCACTGGGCGTTGTTGCTGATGATTTTCGTGCGTTTGGTGGCTTCCCTGTTGACGAAATTCACATGGGCTTCCCAACTGGCTTTCATGCCCAGCGGATCGCCGTAAGTTTCCGTGAAGCCGTTGATGAAATCGACTTCCGAATGGACATCCTGTACCCAGAGAATAGCGTATGCGTCGAAGGTTTTCAAATTGCCGGTCTGATAAAACTCAATTAATTTTTCGATAACGGCTTTCTGATCGACGTTTTCGGCAAATGCCGCCGCCTTGTGCAGCTCGTCCGTGATTTTCTCTATGGCTTCAGTGTACATTCCGCCTGCTTTCCAGACTTTTTCAACAAGCTTGCCGTTTTCCTTTATCAACTGACTGTTCAGCCCGAAGGAAACGGGGCGGGGATCGGACGGGTCTTTCTGTGCGGCGTAAAAAGCTTCCACTTCTTTCATGGTGACGCCCGGACCATAGTAATTATTCGACGAGGCTGCGATCAGGTCGCCGTTGCCGCTTTGCACCGTCCGTTTGGACATGATGTTCGGCCGGAAAATGACGGGCGTTATTTCCGCCAGCCACCGATTCACGCTTTGTCCCTTGCGCAGTGGCAGCAGGGAGGCATCCAGTTGACGGATACAGCGACGGAAAAAACTTTCGGTAAAACCGGGCTTAAACTTGTCTTCCGCATAATGGTGGTGGATGCCATTGGCAAACCATACCCGTTTGAGATAGGTTTCCAGCGCTTTAAATTCCGCACTGTTCCGGTCTCCCGTGTAATGTTGATAAATAGCCTCCAGCGACCGGCGGATGGCCAGGTTGTATCGGTTGTTCTGATCATACAGGATGTCGCGCCCCATCAGGGCGGCTTCGGACAGGTGATAGATCAGTTGTTTCTGTTGCTGGGAAAGCGATTCGAACGCGGGTATCTGATAACGGAGGACTTCGATATCGGCGAAACGGTCTGCCACGTAACAAAACGATTCGGGAGAGGCGCTCTCATCTTCCCCTCCCTGGTTCGTGCAGGCCACCGTAATGGTCATGAATATCATAAGTATAATCTTTTTTTTCATATAAGCAACGCTTTTCTCTCTACGCGAAATACTTTTATCGCATACAGGCATGCAAAATTAGTCATTTATTCGAATTTCCTCCCCGCAGGGAAAAGTTTTCCAAAGCAACTATACTAAAA
>JAITAY010000234.1 GCA_031283915.1 Tannerella sp. | reverse complement strand
AACTACTAGCTACTAACTACCTCTTTATGCATAGAATGATACCGCGTGCAGTATAAAAAGAGATACGTGATGAATTAAGGTATTATTCGTTTTATTTATTTCCCGTCCCTAAATACAGAAGTCGGAAGATCGCAGATTATTTTTCTGCTGACTTCCGACTTCTTTCCGTTCCTTTTTTTCCTGCCTTCTCAGAAGAGGCTCCAGGCGACGGTCAAACCGGCCATCACGATGGATACCATGCTCATCAGTTTAATCAGGATATTCAAGCTGGGGCCGGAGGTATCCTTGAACGGGTCGCCCACGGTGTCGCCCACGACGGTGGCCTTGTGAACGTCCGAACCTTTGCCTCCGAAGTGACCTTCTTCCACATACTTCTTCGCGTTGTCCCAAGCGCCGCCGGCGTTGGCCATGAATACGGCCAATACAAAACCGGAACCCAGACCGCCGGTCAGCAATCCCATCACACCCGATACACCGAAAATAAGACCGGTCACTATGGGAGCCAGAATCGCCAGAATCGAAGGCAACAGCATTTCCTTCTGTGCCCCCCTGGTCGATATGGCCACGCAACGGGCATAGTCGGGCGTTGCCTCGCCGGTCAGGATGCCCTTGATTTCGCGGAACTGACGGCGTACTTCATTGACCATGCTTTGTGCGGCGCGTCCGACGGCATTCATCGTCAAGCCGCAGAACAGGAACGACATCATCGAACCGATAAAGACACCCACCAGCACTTTGGGATTCATCAGGTTGATCTGATAATAGTTCATGAAGTCGAGGATACTCGCCTTCGCAACTTCTACCGTAGCGCCATCAGCAAATTCCAATACGTTTTGTCCGATATGCTGCATTCCAATCTTTATTTCCTCAATGTAGGAAGCCAGCAAGGCCAAGGCCGTCAAGGCAGCCGAACCGATGGCAAATCCCTTGCCGGTAGCCGCCGTCGTATTGCCCAGCGCATCCAGTGCATCGGTACGTTTGCGCACTTCGGGATCGAGGCCGCTCATCTCGGCGTTACCGCCGGCATTGTCGGCTATCGGGCCGTAAGCGTCGGTTGCCAGCGTAATCCCCAGCGTCGAGAGCATCCCCACGGCGGCGATACCGATTCCGTAGAGTCCGCGGCTCAGATTTTCCGCCACCAGCATGTTGGTCATATCAAAACCGATGGCGAAAAGATACGCCAGGATAATGGCCACGCCGATGGTGATTACGGGAATGGCCGTCGAGAGCATCCCCAGTCCGATACCGGAGATAATCACCGTAGCCGGGCCTGTCTGGCCGCTTTCGGAGATACGTTGCGTCGGCTTGTAGGAATGGGAAGTATAATATTCCGTCGCCTGCCCGATGATCACGCCGGCTACCAGACCGCTGATCACCGAGAGCGAAAGACCCCACCAGTTGGGGATACCCAGTGCATACAGAATGCCGAACGTGGCTGCGGCGATCAGGACGGAACTGATGTTCGTCCCTTTTCCCAGCGCGCCGAGAAGCTGTTTCATATCCGCGCCTTCTTTCGTCCGTACCAGGAAAATACCCAGAATGGAAAGAACAATACCGGCCGCCGCGATAAGCATCGGGGCGAAAATGGCCTTGAGCTGTTGCACCTCACCCTGTGCAAAGAAGGCGGAGGCACCCAGTGCAGCCGTAGCCAGAATCGAACCGCAGTAGGATTCATACAGGTCGGCGCCCATACCGGCAACGTCGCCCACGTTGTCACCCACGTTGTCGGCGATCGTAGCCGGGTTACGCGGATCGTCTTCCGGAATGCCGGCTTCCACCTTTCCCACCAGGTCAGCCCCCACATCGGCGGCTTTCGTATAGATACCGCCTCCCACACGTGCAAAGAGCGCCTGCGTCGAAGCGCCCATGCCAAAGGTCAGCATGGTCGTGGTAATGACCACCAGTTTCTGTGCAGCCGTGGGTTCTTCTACGAACTTGTTCAGCACAATAAACCACAGTGAGATGTCGAGCAGCCCGAGGCCGACCACCGTCAAACCCATCACGGCGCCGGCTCGGAATGCCACTTTCAGACCGCTGTCTAATGAACGGCTGGCAGCATTGGCCGTACGCGCCGAAGCATACGTGGCCGTCTTCATGCCGATAAAACCGGCCAGTCCGGAAAAGAATCCGCCCGTCAGGAAGGCAAACGGCACCCAGCCGTTCTGTACACCCAACCCGTATGCCAGTACGCAAAAAAATGCGCACAGGACGACAAACACGATCGTCACTACCTTATACTGCTGTTTCAGGTAAGCCATGGCTCCCTGCCGCACGTGACGGGCAATTTTCTTCATCGTGTCGGTACCCTCACTTTCCTTCATCATTTGTTTGAAAAACACCCAAGCAAAAAGTAACGCCACCGCCGACGCTACCGGAATAAACCAAAAGATACTTGTAATCATGACAATAATTCGAAATTAAATGTTGCAAAATGCCACAAAAGTACATAATATGCCTCCATTTTGCAAGGTGATGACTGTTAATTAATAAAAAACATGTATGTGTGAAGAACCCGGGAAAACGTTCGATTCCAAATTCAGCGGGGGGTATTTCAAATGGTCGCATGTGTTTTTGTTATACTGCGTGCAATGAATTTTTCCTCAGTTCCAAAGAAATTTCATGCAGCTACAAAGGGAATTTGTGATCGGTAGAGATGCACGGCCGTGCGTCTCTACCATCGCAATAACAGCAGGCTCACTCCGTCATTGAGAGGTATGAAGCAATCCAGCAGTAATATAATGACAAAATCATGCGCGCGCAGCCTGAATTGGCGACACTTAGAAGCTGTCTGTAAATAAACCATACAAATTTACCGGAGATGTTTTTTGCCGTACAAAGAGAAAATGCACGCATACGGGAGTATGTAAGTATTTTCGGGATGAAGGACTGTAAAAAAAACAGACCGGTAAATGGATGGTTTATTTCCGGACAGTTACTGATTACTCGAAAGAATCCCTACTTTTAATTCTGCTATCCCCACGCTTTTTCCTGTCTGCGGCGTAAGTTTCATCCGTATACCCGAGCAGGACAATGCGGAGGAAGGACGTACTACGTTATATTTATCCTCTTCCAGTCCGTAGCTGTCGGTCATATAAACGGGGAACGGTTTCCATTCGCCGTCGGTCAGGTACTCCAGCTTCCATGATGCGGGCAGCAGCGTGGTCGTGCGCGCGTCGCTAATCCAGAAAACGGAAAAACTCTCCACCGTATGTATCCCGTTGAACAGAAACTCTACCTGCTGGGGTATCCCTTCCTGTTTCCGGCTGTTCCAGCGCGGATAGTTAGCATGGCGGGAACGTTGCGGGGTACGCCCGTCGAAAAGCGCCTGACGGGCACTCAGGTTATCGTTGGAAGAGAGGCGTATGTCTTTCAGCCACGCCCTGTTTTTCACGAACAGCGGCAGCGATTCCCCAGCGATGGCGGCCGTTTGCGGAAGCCATACCACCATGGAGCCATCGCCCCGGTTGTCCCATGCATAATACGGAAGCAGTTTCAGCGGAACATCTCCCGCAACGTCCAGTTTGTTTGCCGTCAGCGTAATCATCACGATGTCTTTTAACAGGCCGTCCGTGATACGTTCGGGCTGCAACGGCGTCTGTTCCGGCAGGTAATATTCCTGCACCAGTCCGTTGTCAGGCGTTTCAGCACAGTAAACCAGCGGGCCGCAGACAACGGCCAGGCGGCATGAATCGGCTTTCACCTCCGGACGCGCCTGCACGTATCGCGGTTGCAGGGGCAGTGTCAGCGTCACGCTGTCGTCCGGCTGCCACTGTCGTTCAATGACGGCAAACCCTTTTTCAACAGGGCATGGGCAGGGATCCCCGTTTACTTTCACATGCCACCTTTTCCCCGTACTTTCCGTGTACGTATAAAGGCCGCCGGGCAGGAACTCTCTGTCTTCCGCCCAGGTCGGGATTCGCAGACGGACGGCAAAACGCATTGTTTTTTCGGGTTTGAGTACGATTTGGACGGTTCCCGAAAACGGGTAGTCTGACGTTTGTTCGATGTTCACATCGCCTGCAGTCAGCGGAACGGTCGCGGTATTGCTTCCGTACAGCGTGCAGTAAATGCTGCAATCCGTGTGGGCGTAAAAGAATCCGGAGACCCGGGCTATCAGGCGCGAAATATTCGGCGGACAGCAGGCGCAGCCGAACCACGGCATACGTCCCCAACTCCCCAGGGAGAACGGTTCCACGCCGTCGGCTTCCAGGGTATTGATGTAAAAAAAACGGTCTCCGGACAGACTGATACCCGACAGTGCGCCGTTAAAAAGCGAGCACTCCAGCGCATCCAGATACCGGGAATCGTGTCGCGAAAGAAACATGTCATACTGCCAGAACACGTTGCCCACCGATGCGCAAGTCTCGTTATACGTATCTTTATTGGGCAGTTCGTATGGCTGGCTAAAGCCTTCGACACGCTGTACGGAGCCCAGGCCGCCGGTGATGCTCATGCGCGTGGTCATCAGGTTTTCCCAGATGTCGTCCAGTGGCTGCCGGTAATCGTGTGTACCGCCCAGGGCATCTGCTTTGGTCATGCCCGTGTAGATATAGGTCGCGCAGACGGCATGTCCCGCCGGTTCATGCTGTTCGACAAGCGGAAGATGTTCCTGCGATCGGTATGCTTCGGCGCCGAGCACATGCGCACCGGCGCCGCGGGAGGCCAGCAAACGCTTCGCCAGTTGCAGGTAAAGCGAAACGCCTGTATGCTGATACAGTCTGCACAGAGCCAGTTCAATTTCCGGATGTCCAGTGACGTAACCTGCCGGTTTCCCGCCGTTGTATCGGGCATCGCCCTCGAAAAAGACGCGCTGCACATGGCGGGCATGTTTTTCGGCTACCCGGAGCAGTTTTTCCTTGCCGGTAGCCCGGGCATACGCGATGGCTGCTTCGTACAGGTGACCGGCATTGTACAGCTCATGGCTGTCGTAAAGGTGTTCATAAGGATGTGTCCCCATGCTTGCCGTGTCGGGGATGTGGCAGGTATGAAAGGGATACATGTATCCGTCCGCTTCCTGAGACGAGGCTATCATGTCAATGATGGAATCCATGCGCGCCTCCAGTGCGGGATTTGGACGTGCCTGCAACGCACAGGCAATGGCCTCGGCGGACTTGTAGAGGTCGGACGTTTCAAACAGCGCCTGATTCGGAAGAAAAACCGGCAAACTGTCTGTCTGTCCGGCCAGATAGCAGCCCGTAAGGCGAAGATTGTTGACAACCACGTCGGTCTGATGCAGCAAATGGGGAATCGTAACACTGTCCAGCCGTTGCAGGCGCGGCAACCAGAACCGGTCTTGCATTTGAATGTTAGCCAGAGGAATCTGCGCTATCTCCGGCTCGCCTTTGTTCGTCGAGCAGCAAACGAGTGCCGCTGCACATACGCATCCCGTCAGCGACAGAAGGCGTTGTTTCTGCTTGAAACAGCTACTTTTCATTTTATGTACGCTTGTGTTGTGTACTTTTGCTTTCATGCTGTGATAATTAGTAAGATATTTTCGATTTGTGAACTATTCTTTGTTTTACAGGTTTTGCGGTTCGGTGTTCACTTTCCTGTATTTTATCATCAGTGACGATTTCCGGACGGGAATTTTCAGGTCAAATCCTTTCAGCAATTCGTCACCCGACCGGTTCAGACGGACGCCGTAGTCTTCGTAAAACAGTTCGTAGAGCGCTTTTCCGTCCAGCCCGCCAAGTTGAACATGAATGGATTCATCCGGGCTGTCCTGCCGGCGAAAGGCAACGATAAAACCGTCGCCTTCCTTCGGACGGTGCATCTGATAGGCCAGCCAGACCGCATCGCCGGTGAAATTTTTTGTATCCGTCAGCGGGTAGAAATCGCCGTAGAAGTAAGAACGCAGTTCCTTAAAATCATCCATGCGTCGCCGAATGGCTTCGACAGGTTCCGAATCATGTCCGGCCACGCTCCAGTTCATCACCATTGTTGCGCCCAAAGAAGAACGAAATACGTAGCTATCGGTACTGTATGCGCCCCGGCCGTGAACGGGCAAATAAAAATTCAGGCCGTAAGTATGGCATTGGTGACCGTTCGGTTCATCAAACAGGTAATCGGACGACCAGAAGGGTGCGCTACGTAGGGTGGTTTCAAGGTCAAGACGGCGACCGCCGCTTGCACAATTGTCGATGATGAGATTGGGGAAACGCACCAGCAGGCTGTCCCAAAAAGCATAGAGACCTTCAATATGTTTAATTTGAGTCATGCCGATACGGTCAGGCTTGTCATTTACATTCCAATAAGGCAAAGGGTCGATGTTGCAGTCCTGACGATAGTAGTCAATCCCTTCCTTTTTTATGAAACCGGTTACATGTTCTGTCAGCCAGTGTAATGCTTCGGGATTCCCCAGATTCATTACGCGGCTTTCTTTATCCGGCAGGGCCAGAAGCCATTCGGGATGTGCCAAACCTATTTCCGAACGGGGACGTACACGTTCCGGTTCAAACCATACAAGAAATTTCGCTCCGGCGGCATGGACGGCATCCGCTATCGGTCGAAGACCGTCGGGGAAACGCACAGGGTCGACCGTCCAGTTCCCGACGTTATGAAGCCACGTACCATCCTCTCCTTCCGTATCCAGGCGATACCATCCGGCATCCAGCCAGAATACTTCGGGAACGATGTCAAATTGCAGGTGACGTTTGACAAGCGCTATGGCAAAGTCGCTTCTCAGCGTACCGCACACAAGGTCTCCTCCCTTCGGATGCTGGGCGAAGCCTCCACCCGACAGGGGATATTCGACCAATTTCCCGTTGATTTTACGGGAATAGTGTGTCATAATCAATTGTCTGAACCGATTGTGTCCTTCCATCCGGTTTTCGCCTTTCCAGAAAAGCAGACCTATTTTCGGCGTGCGCATTTCTTCTTTCGGATAAAGCGTAATTCGCATTTTTCCCATGCCCGACTTCAGGGAAACGGTTTGTTTGTCAACCGGCAAAATGTCGGCATACCAGCTACCCGTCCAACCCACGGCAACCACGATACCCTGTGAGCCGGGCATTTCAATATTGAAAAACGGCAACGCCGACATGTCGGACGAACGGCCGCGGGTTTGCACCAGATTGAATGTCTTGCCTTCCTGCAACCCGTCATCGTATGGCTGAAAATCAGATTTACCGTAATTGCTTCCCAGATTCCGGTGGAGGATAAACGTTCCCGCCCCGTCCACCGTAAACGATTGATTGATTACCTCCGCCTGTTCAATCAGCGGCGTGTTTTTCTCCGACGAATTATAGAATTTCAACACCCATTCTACTGCCGGGAAGTCGGAAAAACAAGTGACCGTACATTGCACCACCAATCCGCTGTTTTTGTCGGAGTAAGTGTAGAGATATATCTCCGTATGCGGTTGGTCCGATGTGATTCGCTCCGACTTGTATTGCCAGTGCTTGATAAAACCGTCCGACTTTTTCCCATTGTATATAAACGAAAACGGCGGCACGTTCCCTTTGGCAAAATGTTGTTCCACCCATTGCCTTACGTCGACAGGCGTATCTATGCCCCGCCCGTGCAGCGTGGATGTACAGAAAAATAAGGCCATTGCGACAAAAAATTTCGCTCCCGACATGAATATTGAATGATTTCCTGTTCGTTGTTTTGCCTCCGGATTTGTTTCCGATTGCTTGTTTTTACGGAAAGTTCCGCCTCTCGCATTGTAATGTCTTTTCATATATCGTTTAATTTACTCATGTGATGTAAGTGCCGAAAAAAAGCCTCTCCGAATGGTGTAAACGTGCGCACGAATGGTGCAAACGTGCGCACGAATGGCAAAAACGTGCGCACGAATGACGAAAACGTGCGCACGAAAATGCGGGAATGTGCGTACAAATCCACTGTTTTGGCAAGTATTTTTTTGCTGAAAATATGCATTTTAATCGAATAAAATATTTCCGGTCCGGTCATCCAGAATGACGGTAGAACCCGGTTTCATCACTGTTTCCACTTCTTTCCCGTTTCGCAGGCGAACGATGCGTTTCCCGCTCTCGCCCT
>JAITAY010000191.1 GCA_031283915.1 Tannerella sp. | reverse complement strand
GTTTTGTGCATTGCCCGTCAGCATAGAAAAGGGCATCCTTCCCGTCAGTTAAAACTCAATGTCATCAAGTAAAGCCATAAAATGCTGTGGCAAAGAGCATCCCGGAGGGATGCATCGCTCGGTAGAAAGGCAAACGACAGGGCTTTGCATTCCGTCAGGAATGCATCCTTAGTGATCGGTTATGATATTTAATTATCTGTTTGATTAGATATTGGACGCATTCCTGACGGAATGCAATACAGGGTCGGATACTTTTCTACCGAGCGACGCATTCCTAACGGAATGCATTGTGCTACAACCTTTTTTCCTTAACTTGATGACATTGAGTTAAAACTGACGGGTAAATAGACGGGCAATGAACAAAATTATACCGCGCGCAGTATAGCTCCGGTAAGCTTTACTTTAGCTATTGTACGGCTTACTTTAGCTATTGTAAGCTTTACTTTAGCTATTGTACGGTTTACTTTAGCTATTGTAAGCTTTACTTTAGCTATTGTACGGCTTACTTTAGCTATTGTAAGCTTTACTTTAGCTATTGTACGGTTTACTTTAGTCCCCGTAAAGTTTACTTTAGCTCCGGTAAATCTCTGTGTACTTTGTGTCTCCGTGGTTTTGCAGGGTCATGGAATCGTTGAATCCATATCCGTCCGGCTTTTTTCCGCAAGTGTATTCCATCCCTGCGCCCGAAGCGGGATCTCTTCCCCGTTTCGTCCGACCAGGCAGTTCCCCAGTTCCGGTTTGGTGATGTATCCGATGACCCTGACGCCCTTCATGGCTTCCATCTGCTCGTGGCAGGTCAGCGGTACGGTAAAAAGCAGTTCATAATCTTCACCGCCGTTCAGGGCCACCGTCACCAGATTCAGATTGAACTGTTCGGCCATCACCGCCGTTTGATAATCGATCGGTATGCGTTCTTCATAGATGCGGCATCCCGTTTGGCTCTGGCTGGTGATGTGGATCAATTCGGAAGAAAGGCCGTCGGAAATGTCCATCATCGCCGTGGGGACGATGCCGGCGGCGGCCAGCATCTCGACCATGTCTTTCCGGGCTTCGGGTTTCAGTTGGCGTTCGAGCAGGTATTCTCTTCCGGAGAAATCGGGTGCAAAGTCCTTTTCGCCCTTGAATACGGCTTTCTCACGTTCCAGCAGTTGCAGTCCCATGAAGGCCGCGCCCAAATCGCCCGATACGCAGACCAGGTCGGTCTCCCGCGCGCCGTTGCGACAGGTGATTTTGTCGGCTTCGCCTTCTCCGATGCAGGTGGCGCTCAACGTCAAGCCCGTGCGCGAGGCGGAGGTGTCGCCGCCAACCAGGTCTACGCCGTAAACGTCACAGGCCAGCAACAGTCCGCTATATAACTCTTCCATGTCTTCGACGCTGAAGCGGCCGGACAGGCCGATCGAAACCGTGAGTTGCTTCGGCCGGCCGTTCATCGCGTATATATCGGAAAAATTGACGACCGCCGTTTTGTACCCCAGATGCTTGAGCGGAACGTACATCAGGTCAAAATGAATGCCTTCCAGCAATAAATCGGTCGTGACCAGGACACGCCTGTCCCGGTAGTCAAGTATGGCGGCATCGTCGCCCACGCCTTTCAGCGTGCTTGGGTTCTTCAGCGTAATGCGCCCGGTCAGGTGGCGGATCAATCCGAATTCGCCCAGCGTGCTAATCTCTGTTCGTGACATAATTATCCGGTTGTTTTATTTATCCGTATGTTCAATCAACAAACGGACGTGTTGCAGAATCTGTTCGTTCAACGGTTCGCCCCGGTCAAAGAGAATCCTCATTTCAATCGGGACATAATACATCCGGCTGCGCCATGCTTCCGGAAAGCGGGGATTGGTGCGGATGCGGGCGGCATCTTTCTCCGTGCACAGAATCAGCGAACGGGCTGTTCCCATGCGCTGCAAGGCCGTTTCCATGCGCCGAATATCTTTTTTCCCGAAAGCATGATGGTCGGCAAAAGACATCACTTCGACCTGCTCCGAGCGCTTTTTCACGGCCTCAATCAATGGCGCGGGCACGGCGATGCCGGTGATCAGCAGGATCGGATCTTCTTTTTGCAGACTGTCCAAAGCGCAGGACGCGCACGCCTCGGGAAAGATACCCCTGAAGGGCAGGTAAGTAATCGCACTGAAAAACAGCGATTGATGCGGTTTCAGGTTCATCCCGTCCCGGATGATGCGGCTTGCAGCCGCTTGCAGCGAGGCATCGCATTTGCTCACCACGACCAGATCCGCCCGGTTTGCACAACCCGACGGCTCGCGCAACCAACCCACGGGCAACAGTTTATCTCTGTAATAGATCCGGCGGCAGTCCGTGATCAGCAGGGAAAGAGAAGGGTGCACATACCGGTGTTGAAAACCGTCGTCCAGCAGAATGACTTGCGGCCGCCGGTCTTCCGGCAGTGCCAGCAGACGCTGTATCCCGCGACGGCGGTTTGCGTCCACGGCCACCGTCACGTCCGGATACTTGTCTTTAATCTGGCAACTCTCGTCACCGATCTCCGAACCGGTACTGTCTTCGCCGGCCAGGACATATCCCCGTGTCTTCCGTTTATATCCCCGGCTCAACACGGCTACGCGGTAGCGCTCCTTCAACAGGCGGATGAGGTATTCCACCATCGGCGTCTTGCCGCTCCCGCCAGCCGTCAGGTTTCCGACGCAAAGGAGCGGAACCGGGTACGACTGCGAGGGAAGCAGTCCCCAGTCGAAAAACAGGTTGCGGATTCGCACGCCTGTCCCGTACAGCAAAGCGCATGGCCACAACAGACGGCGCAGTTTTTGCAATTCGGCCGGCACGTTCCAGTCTCCCCCGTTTTACAGCGGTTTCAAGTCATACGGTATTCTGGCCTGGATACCATACGTTGAACGTAATTGCTGCAAGGTTTTGAAATATTCATAGTCTTCGCCGATCAGGTCGCGCACCAGCGATACCTTGGTCTCGTCCAGTTGCTTTTTCAGCAAGTCCATGAGAAAGTCCTTGGGCGCCGGCGCCGTGATCAGCGTATAATTATGGATGCCGGCTAATTGGGCAGCCCGGTCAACAGCCTGGTCCAATCCGCCCAGTTCGTCGATCAGACCTGCTTTCAGCGCCTGTTCGCCCGTCCACACACGGCCTTGCCCGATGGCGTCAATCTCCCCGACGCTCATGCCCCGGCCATCCGCACAACGGGTCAGAAACGTTTGGTAACATCTTTCGACGTAGCCCTGTATCAGGGTTTTCTCCCCGTCTGTCATCGGGCGGGCTAAATTTCCAATGTCAGCGTACTGACCGGTTTTGACGACTTCGGAACTCAATGCCAGTTTCTCGAAAAGGCCGGTTACATTCGGGAACATCCCGAACACGCCAATGGAACCGGTCAACGTGCTGGCTTCGGCTACAATTTTATCGGCCGCGCAGGAAATGTAGTACCCGCCCGATGCCGCCACATTCCCCATGGAGACGACCACGGGTTTCGACTTTTTCAGCTCGGAGACCTGTTTCCAGATTTGCTCGGATACATAGGCGCTTCCCCCCGGCGAATTGACGCGGAGCACGACGGCTTTCACCTGCCCGTCTTCCTTCAGTTTTCTCAGTTCATCGGCCAATTCTTCCGTGATACGCTTTTCCTCCCGGTAGAGCGATGACGCGGGAGACGGGGTGATTTCGCCTTCCGCATAGACTACGGCTATTTTATTCCGGTATTTTCGGGCTTTTTTCTCCAGTTTCTTCATTTTCGCAACTCCTGCCGTTTTCAGACGCTGGCCGGTCTGCCCGGCCTTTTCTTTCAGCAAATCTTCCACTTCGCTCCGGTAATTCAGCCCGTCAATCAACCGGCCGTCCACCGCTTCGGCCGGATCGGCAAAGAATAGCCCTTCGTCAGCAAAGTCCAAGACCGTCGAGGCCGGAAGCTGACGGCTTTCCGCAATGCCGTTCACGACATGCGTCCAGATGCCGTTGAGATAAGAGGTAATCTGTTCGCGGTTGGCGTCGCTCAATTGGTCGGAGATAAACGGTTCCACCGCACCCTTGTATGTACCCACCTTGAACACGTTCATCTCAATGCCGGCCTTTTCCATAAGTCCCTTGTAAAACAGGGTCTGCGAAGCAATGCCTGTCAGTCCGAGCAGCCCCTGCGGATTAAGGTATATCTGATCGGCAACCGAAGCCAGGTAATAACCGCCCTGCGTATAGTTGTCGGCATACGCAATGATGAATTTTCCGCTTTCCCTGAAATCCGTCAGCGCCCGGCGGATGGCGTCGATCCCGGCCGTCCCCGTTTGAAATACGCCCAGGTCCAGGTAAATCCCTTTGATTGTATTTTGTTCTTTGGCATTTCGGATGGCCTCCAGGACTTCTTTCAACGACAAGGTCTCGTTTTCGCCCAGCAACAGGGAGAGAGACCGGTCTGCGGGCGAATCCTGTATGGGACCGGCGAGCGAAAGTTTGAAAACGCTTTCTCCGGACTGCAGGACGGGTGTTGCACTCGACGTTGAACCGATACTCACACATACAGCAACGGTCAAAAGCCCGGTCAGCATCGTCAACAATATAGCTGCAAAAATGACGCCTAACGTGGAGGCGAACATCATCTTAAAAAATTGTTTCATGTTTTTTTTGTTTTGATTGCCACAAATATAAGCAATTTCCCGTATACAGTCCCGGTATGGTTTTGAAAAAAAAGGTCGCTCCGTTCAAAGAGCGACCTCCCAGTTTCCTGCGGAAACACGTGTTTATTTTCTGTTTCTGTTCCCGTAGCGGCTCATGAACTTGTCCACACGACCGGCGGTGTCCACCAATTTGGCTTTACCGGTGTAGAACGGATGTGAGGTATTGGAAATTTCCAATTTTACCAGCGGATAGGCGACCCCTTCAATTTCAATCGTTTCTTTTGTGTGGATCGTTGAACGGGAAATGAACATGTTTTCGTTGGACATGTCTTTAAACACGACCTGACGATAGTTTTCCGGATGAAGTCCTTTTTTCATTGTCTTATCATTAATATTGTTATTATACTGATTTTGTTATTATATACTGCTTAAACCGGATCAAATCCGTAACGGGCTGCAAAGATAGGCAGAAACATTTAAAAGGCAATGCGAAGATGAAATTTTTTTGGGGAAATGCGGCGAAGCAGGGTGTCATCCGGAGGGTATACATCCTTATTTTCCTTCAGTTACACGGCACGCGGTTATGATAGCACGCCCCTCCTTGTAGAGATGCACGGCTGCGCGTCTCTACGATACCATTTCCGTCCCCCGACCCAACCGTCAGTAAACCATTGTGTGGGACGTTTGGCCGATTGCGAAAAAAACTCTGCTGATCTTTCGTCCCTCATGTCCCGGAATTTCCCATGCCTCGGGATTTCATCCTGCGCTACCGATCTTTCGCCTTTACAGGAGTTAGTTCATCATCAGCCGATCAAACCCTCACTTTTACGCCTTTCCCTCCAACTGCCGCTTTCCTGCCAACCGCCCTCTACGAACTACTATCTCCTCACTACCTCTTTATGCATAATTGGAAAAGCGATTTTTCAAGCCGGCAATGCGTACTTTCCATTTACAAACGCGCGTTTTCAAGTTAGCAACGCGCGTTTTCAAACCGTCAACGCGCGTTTTCAAGCCTGCAAAATCGGCATTCGATGCTGCAAACAGCAAACACCCAATGGTGGTATCCGACGACAGTACATGACCTCCCACTGCATTAAATAAAGAACGTATGAAATAGAATTTTATACTGCACGCGGTATACCTGACGCCGGCTACTGGTGTCCGGTGGTAGGTGTTCCGGTGATTTTCCACAATGGCTGCATTTTTCCGGCACATGAGATATCAGCACACATCGTTGGCTCCGTAGTAAAGTATAACACCTGCTCACATTCGTTCAGCCCCCCCCACAAATTATCTTTATATACTGCGCGCGGGAAGATTTTGCGCATTGCCCGTCAGCATAGAAAAGGGCATCCGCCCACACGCCTTCTTGCCCGTCAGTTCAAACTCAATGTCATCAAGTTAAGCGCTAAAAGGCGGTAGTAGAGCATCCCGCCA
>JAITAY010000154.1 GCA_031283915.1 Tannerella sp. | reverse complement strand
GATGCCAGAGAATGATCTGAAGGGGGAAAAAGGCGTCCAAATCAACACATGGATGGCTGGCGCGGCGTGGAACTTCAAGAAAATGATGGAAAAACTGAAAGAGAAAATGCTTTGGCTCTCTTTTCAGAAAAAATCACAACCCCTAATTCTGAAAATCGGGGGGTAATAAGGACTGACTATTTATGCCGCGCGCACCGGCTTGTCCCCTATGGTCGCGAATGTTAAACCTGTGAAAAGTCAGTAGATAGCAGTTAGCAGTCGGTAGCTCCGTAAATACTAATTACTAATCACTAATTCTGTTATCGCCCTTCTCGTGCGCAGTATCATTTGCAGATTCAACAGGATTGTTTTATATTTACCGCCTGTTATTCAAAAGCATCTAACGGGACTTCATGCTTTTGGAAATAAATAAACGGAAGTCCTTCCAATTATTTTTATATATCTATCATGAAGAGATTTATTTTTAGTGTATTGTGTAGCGTATGCATGTGCGCTTTGTTTTCCGGAACGGCGGATGCAAAAGGTTGGCAACCGTTGTTTGCCGCCGATTTATCCAATGCCGACTGTGACCGCGCCGTATGGTCTATCGACAAAGACGGCGTTATTTCTGCTACGGCCGATCAAGCCATCTGGTCTGCCGGGACGTATGAAAACTTTGAACTGGAACTGGAGTTCAAGAATGACAAATGTACCAACAGCGGCGTCGTCATTTACTGTACGGACAAGAAGGACTGGATTCCCAATGCCGTTGAAATCCAGATTGCGGACGATTATTGCGATTCGTCCGCCAGTTCGGCCTCTACCGGTTCCTGCGGCGCCGTATACGGACATTTGGCTCCCTCGGCCTTCCGGCTGGTGAAGAAACCGGGCGAGTGGAACAAAATGAAAATTACGGCCAAAGGAAAAAACATTCAAGTTACGTTGAACGGGAAAAAGGTTATCAACATGGACATGAGCCTCTGGACTTCGGGGAAAACCAATCCAGACGGCTCGGAGATTCCTTCGTGGCTGCCGAAACCGTACGCCGAACTGCCAACCAAAGGCTATATCGGCTTCCAGGGGAAACACGGTCAGGCATTGATTTGGTTCAGGAATATCAGAATCAAGGAATTGTAGCAGGTCATGGATGCACGTATTTCACGCCGCCGGTTTATCAAGGCATCGGCGGCTACGGCCGGAATGTTTTTCATTGTGCCGAGCCATGCCGTAAGCGGTCTGGGGCATACGGCGCCCAGCGATAAACTGAATATTGCCGGGATCGGCGTCGGCAGTAAGGGCGCGGTTAACCTGGGCCACATGAACTCGGAAAACATGGTCGCTCTGTGCGACATTGACTGGCAGTATGCCAAACACTGTTTCGACACCTACCCGAAAGCCAGGCGATACAAAGATTTCCGCAAGATGCTGGACGAGATGGGCAAAAGCATTGATGCCGTCGTCATCGCCACGCCCGACCATACACATGCCGTATGCGCCCTGCCTGCCATGCAACTGGGCAAACACGTCTACGTACAGAAACCGCTGACTCACTCGGTTTATGAATCACGTATTCTGCTGGAAGCCTCCCGTCGCTATCAAGTGGTGACGCAGATGGGGAACGAAGGCCACAGCGAAGATTCGGTCAGCGAAGTATGCGAATGGATCTGGAGCGGCGCCATTGGCGAGGTGACGCACGTAGATGCATGGACAGACCGTCCGATCTGGCCGCAGGGACTGACGCGCCCCGAACAGGGGATGTGGGTACCGGATCATATCGACTGGGATTTGTTCATCGGCCCCGCCGCCATGCGTCCGTATCACCGGGCGTATCATCCGTGGGACTGGCGCGGATGGTGGGACTTCGGTACCGGCGCGCTGGGCGATATGGCCTGTCATGTGCTGGACGTCGTTTTTTCGGCCATGAAACTGGGACATCCCTCCGCGGTGGAAGCGTCTTCTACGGCATTCAATTCCGAAAGCGCGCCGGAGGCTTCAACCATCCGCTATGAATTTCCCGCACGCCCGAAGGAAGGTAAGGTGAACATGCCGGCCGTGAGCGTCACGTGGTACGACGGCGGACTGCTTCCGCCCCGTCCCGATTCGCTGCCTGACGGCGTCGAACTGGGCGAAGGACGCAACGGCGTTCTTTTCCACGGTTCGAAAGGTCACCTGGTATGCGGCAGTTATGGCAGTAGCTACCGCCTGCTGCCTGCCGGCAAATTCGAGCGTCTGCCGAAATCGCCCGCCCGTCTGCGGCGAGTGGGGATGAGCCATGAGATGGACTTTGTCCGCGCCTGCAAGGAATCGCCGGAAAACCGGGTAATGCCGCTCTCGAATTTCGAGTATGCCGGCCCGCTCAACGAAATGGTAGTCATGGGAAACCTCGCCGTTCGACTGAAAAGCTTGAACAAAAAATTGCAGTGGGATGGCGTCAACATGCGCATTACCAACCTGTCCGACAGCGACGAGATCAAGATCGCCAACGGCATCCCGCGCCAGGAACCGCGTACATTGACCCTGAACGCCATTCAGGCATCGGAAGAATATGTGCGTCACACGTATCGCGAAGGATGGTCGCTACGCGTATAATCATGGGGCAGGGACGGTTTCCACACGCAAAAGGAAACCGTCCCGCCGCCAGTTTTGGAAAATGACACTGCAAAAAGAAAAGGACATGCTTTTTCCGTCAGTTAAAACTGGCAGCAATAATAAGAATTGGGCTAAAGCCCATGCAAACCATAGCCGGATGGTGGGTTTCATCATTCATCATTTATCATTCATCATTCTTTGAATAATATACCCTCAGGGGGGTATTGCATGGGTGGTCAATTTCATGTAACTTTGCAAAGTTGTTTAACCCAACAAAAAAAAAACGATTCATTTAAAAAACAAACAAATTGATATGGCAAAAGTAGCAAAACAGTTAACAGATTTGATTGGTAATACGCCGTTGATGGAACTCTCCAATTACAATGCAAGTCAGCATTTGAGTGCGAAGCTTATCGCTAAATTAGAGTATTTCAATCCGGCAGGAAGTGTAAAAGACCGTATTGCGTATGCAATGATCACGGATGCGGAAAAGAATGGCGTCCTTCAGCCGGGCGCGATCATCATTGAACCGACGAGTGGCAACACGGGGATCGGACTGGCTTTTGTGGCGGCTGTCAAGGGATACAAGTTGATCCTGACGATGCCCGAAACGATGAGCGCCGAACGTCGCAACCTGCTGAAAGCGCTGGGCGCAAACCTGGTATTGACGCCGGGTGCAGAAGGCATGAACGGGGCGATCAAGAAAGCGAACGAGCTGCGTGACAGCATTTCCGGCTCTGTCATCCTGCAACAGTTTGAAAATCCGGCCAACCCGGAAATCCATTTGAAAACGACGGCTGAAGAAGTTTGGCGCGATACGGACGGACAGGTAGATATCTTTGTCGGCGGCGTAGGAACGGGCGGCACTATCACCGGCGTAGGAACAAAGTTGAAGGAATACAAGCCGGGAGTAAAAATTGTGGCCGTCGAGCCGAAAGAATCTCCCGTATTGTCGGGAGGAAAATCCGGTCCGCACAAAATCCAGGGGATCGGTGCCGGCTTCGTGCCCAAGATTTATCAGTCCGCCGTGGTCGACCAGGTCATCACGGTGAGTAGCGACGACGCTATCCGCACCAGCCGCGAGCTCTCGCGCAGGGAAGGGTTGCTGGTAGGTATCTCCTCCGGCGCAGCCACTTTTGCCGCTACGGAGCTGGCCAAACTGCCCGAAAATACAGGGAAAACCATTGTCGTGCTGTTACCCGACACAGGTGAGCGTTATCTCTCTAC
>JAITAY010000126.1 GCA_031283915.1 Tannerella sp. | reverse complement strand
GAAATATCCGTATAGGCAAAAGGCATGTCTTCCACTTCCTTCACGTTTTTCAACCAGTAGTCCGGTATCCGGCTGTATCCCTTGATGGCGCCCAGGATGCCTCCCGCCGAAGCCGGGTTACAGTCGGAATCCTGTCCGCATCGCGTGGCAATATCGATCGTTTTGGCGAAATCGCCCTCACCATACAGCAAGCCGATAAGAATGTAGGCGCTGTTGATGACCGCGTCAATGTTGAAAGGCGAATACACACCGTCCGGACATCCGACATCCTGACTCCATTTGCGTTCACATTCGAACCAGGTCTGTTTCCAGTCGTACGGATAGAGTCTGTGCCAGCGGATGACGTCAGCCATACATTTGTAATAAGTACTTTTTTCGGGAATGGTTTTCAGCGCTTCCGACACGATAAACTCAATATCGCTCGACACGAACGCCAGGGCATACATCGCACCGACGTATACGCCGCCATACCATCCGTCCCCATAGTTCATGATGTGTCCGATTTTGTCCGAAATTTCAGACGCCGTATTCGCCATTCCCGGCGACATGATGCCGGCATAGTCGGCTTCAATCTGGTAATCAATATCGTCGGAGTGAGGATTGTTCAGCCAGTGTCCGGAAGCGGGTGGCAGAATGCCGTGCAGGATATTGTACCGGGCTGACTGGTTGGCATGCCAGAGCATGTATCCGGCCGTGGCAAAGGCAAAGGCGAACGAATCGACCGGCGCATCCGGTCCCAGACGCTCGAATACGTCTACGAAGGTCAAATCCATGTAAATGTCGTCATAAAGTCCGGGAGTATTTTCCATCCATGACCGGATGTAACCTTCCGGCCATTCGATGGGAACATAATCCTGAATCATGGTCCCCGGATAGCGAAATTCGGTAGGTCCGCCGTACGTACAGCCGATGACCTGCCCCGCCCAGGCGCCTTTAATCTTGTCCATCAGCGTTTCCCGGGAGAGGGTAATCTTTTCGGGAAGGGACTTTGAACGTTTTTCGGGTGTCGGCGACGAACAGGAAGTCCATCCGACAACACATGCGAGCAATGTCGCGAGATGTAAAATCAACTTTTTCATATTTATAAGAATAAAACAGGTTAGTGATCAATGGAACAGGTCTACTTCATGCCGGCGTGGAGCAGAGGCTTGCGCGCCGGCGCGGGTGACGGAGATGGCTGCCGCTTTGGCGGCAAAAGCGGCGGCATCGGTCAGCGTCCGGTGTTCCGCCAATGCAACGGCCAGCGCACCGTTGAAAATATCACCGGCCGCGGTCGTGTCGATGGCTTCCACCCGGACGGCAGGCACCCGCTCCATGCGTCCGCCCGAACAGATCAATGCGCCTTTCGCTCCCAGCGTGATAATGACGTGCGGCACCCCCCTGGCGGCAATCACCCGCGCGGCTTCTTCGGCCGACGGAGTATCGGTGATTTTCACGCCGGAAAGCACTTCCGCTTCCGTCTCGTTGGGCGTAATCAGGTACAGTCGGCGAAGCAATTCCGGGGATAACGCCTGTGCCGGCGCCGGATTCAGGATGACTTTCTTCCCTGCCCGGAATGCCATTTCCGCGACATATTCAACCGTTTCTATCGGAATCTCCAGTTGCATCAGGATGATGTCGGCTTCCCGGATGACGTCGGTTACCGATGCAATGTCCGCCGGCGTCAGGTGGTTGTTCGACCCGCCGGCCACGGCAATGCAGTTTTCACCCTGACCGTCTACCATGATCAGTGCAACGCCGGAAGGATGGCGTTCGTCGATGAAAATACGGGAAGTGTCAAGACCTTCGTCTTTTAAGACTCGTTGTGCCTGCTGTCCGAAAATGTCATTCCCCGTCTTGCATATAAAGGCTGCGTGTCCGCCCAGTCGGGCAATGGCTACGGCCTGGTTGGCACCCTTACCGCCGGGGTTCATGAAAAAGGCGCCACCCGGCACCGTCTCGCCCGGACGCGGGAGATGACCGGTTTGTATCACCATGTCGGTGTTGCTGCTGCCTATGACTAACAACGTGAGATGCTTTGCGTCCATGTATTCTGCTCGTTAGAATTATATAAATCAAAATTTCTCCGAATCGTTTATGTTTTCCCGGGCAAATATACGAAGTTTATTTGCGTTCTCCATATCAAACAATGATAAATGATATACTGCACACGATATTATTTTGAGATATTATTCTTCCTGCATCGGAAGCTGCATGGAAAACCGGCTGATGTCACTCCATGACCGTGTTTCCTTTTTCAGTACAGAGGTCATGAAACAACTAACGTGAGCCGATGTAACGGAAATACTCCTGTTACATCGGTCTCACGTCAACAAAGTCACAAATGGCAAAAACAAATTGTAGTTATCTCATTAGTCGCTCACCTTTCGCGAGCCGTCGCTGATGACGACGTCGTAGACTTTCGGTGAACGGTTAAATTTCTCCCTATACGCTTCCCTGGCCTTGAGGATAAAGGCGTCGTACAGTTCGTCTTTCACCAGGTTGATGGTACATCCGCCGAAGCCGCCGCCCATCACGCGCGAACCGGTCACGCCACATTCTTCGGCCAGATCGTTCAGGAAATCCAGTTCTTCGCAACTGACTTCGTAGAGCTTACTCATGCCCCGGTGCGTTTCATACATTTTCCGGCCGACGGTCTCGTAATCGTCCTTCACCAGCGCATCGCAAACATCCAATACGCGCTGTTTCTCGCCGATCACGTATTCGGCGCGTTTGTAATCGTTTTCGTTGATTTCGTTCCGGACACTTTCCAACTGTTCGAGCGTGACGTCGCGCAGAAATTCCGCATTCAGCTTGTGAGCCACACGCTCACACGAGGCGCGACGCTCATTGTAGGCCGACGACGCCAGTTCATGCTTGACGGCCGTATCCAGCAACACCAGCTTGTAACCCTGCGGGTTGAAGGGGAAGTAGGCGTATTCCAGCGAACGGCAGTCCAGCCGGATAAGGTTACCCTGTTTTCCGAAAATGGAAGCAAACTGATCCATGATGCCGCATTTCACGCCGCAATAGTTGTGTTCGGTAGCCTGACCGATCCGGGCGAGTTCGAACTTGTCGATGCCCAGGTTATACAGGTCGTTGAGCGCAAAGGCATACGTGCTCTCCAGCGCGGCTGACGACGACATGCCCGCGCCCAACGGCACATCGCCCGCAAAGGCGGTGTTGAATCCCTCCACCTCGCCGCCCCGCTTGATGATTTCCCGGCAAACGCCGAAAAGGTATCTCGCCCAACTGGTACGCGGTGCGTCTTCCTCGTTCAGGCCAAACTCCACGTAATCCTTCATGTCGATGGAGTAGACACGCACTTTCTTTTTTCCGTTCGGTTTGATTTCGGCCATGATGCCTTTGTCGATCGCGCCGGGAAAGACAAATCCGCCGTTATAATCCGTATGTTCACCGATCAGGTTAATACGTCCGGGCGAGGCGTAGATCGTCCCGGTACTTCCATCAAAATGCTTGATAAAACGACTTCTTACATATTCTATATCCATAGTTTTGAATTGATTATATTAAGAGGAAGCCCCTTTCTCACGAGAGAAAAGGGCTTCCGGATTCAGTCTACTGAAATGTCCTTGTTTACATTTTTGCTGCCGCTCAAAGCATAGTACAGGAGATAGGCCAGACCTGCGAAAATGACCCAGTAACTGGTCATGTAGCCGGTGAGGTCTGCCACCCAGTTCTGTACAAAAGGAAGAATACCCCCGCCGCAGACCAGCACCATGAAGATGCCGGAAGCGGCTGCCAAATATTTGCCCAGACCTTCCACGGCCAGATTGAAAATGCCGCCCCACATCACGGATGTACAAATCCCGATAAGCACCAGGAACATGGCGCTGATAGGTACTTCGGTGACGCCAAAGGAAAGATTGCCGGTGGCGCCGGTCTGAAATACGGGTAAGGATACTTTCAGTGAAACGGGAGAGACGATGGCGCTGACAACCAGGATCAAGCCCACCAGCGAAACAGCGGAGAGCATGAGCTTGCTGGATACTTTCCCTCCGATGGAGGCTCCTACCAGACGCCCGATCAACATCAGAAACCAGTAAGTCCCGACCACAAATCCGGCCGTCGTTGCATCCAGTCCGCCCGCATTGGGATCGCAAAGGAACAGGTTCATCGTGCCCGGAGTACCTACTTCCACCCCGACATACACGAAGATGGCGATGGCGCCCAGAATGAAATGCCGGAACGACAGGGCGCCCCTCATCAAACTGCCTATCGGTTCCGTATTCCGCGACTGGTTAGGTTCGGGTATGGAGACGATGCTCAAGACAATAAATACCAGCGCAAAGATGCCCAGGGCAATATACATGACGGGATAGACATCCGTAATGTTGGCTTTGGTTACTTCACCGACCAGTGCGCCGACCAGTATCGGAACCAGTGTTCCGCAGAGTGAATTGAACGAACCACCCACCTGAATCAGTTGGTTGCCCTTGTTGCCGCCACCGCCCAGGGTGTTCAGCATGGGGTTGACCACCGTATTCAGCAGACACATCGAAAATCCGGCTACAAAAGCCCCCAGCAGATAAACCGCAAAACTGGAGGAAGATCCCGATAAATACTGGATGCCCACCCCGATAAAGCCGATGGCGATGGCCACCAGCGCCGTTTTCTTGTATCCGACTTTCTGCAATAACAGGCCGCCGGGGATACCCATCACGGCGTATGCAATGAAATTGGCCAGGTTGCCCAACATACCCATGGCATTGCTTACGCCGAACTGATTCTTCAATACCACCCCCATGGGCGCTGCCAGGTTGGTGACAAACGAGATCATTCCGAACAGGAAGATCATCATAATAATTGGTAACGTGTAATTCTTTTTTGTTTCCATATTGTTTCTACTTCTTGATTAAAAATATTATTTGGTTCATGATTCAATTGAAAATTGATAGATCGTCTGACTTTCGAACGCTTCGCCGGGACGGAGCACGACGCCGGGATAGTCCGGTCGGTTCGGGCTGTCCGGGTAGTGTTGCGTTTCGAAGCAAAGCGCCGACTGCCGCGGATAGCGTTGGCCGTTTTTTCCTTTCAGGTTGCCGGTCATCCAGTTACCGGTATAGAGTTGCATACCCGGTTCGGTCGTGAATACGTCCACAACAATGCCCGTCTTGGGAGAACTGCAACGCGCGGCAAACGCTAATTCGCCGGCTGTTTTTTTGTTTATTATAAATGTATGGTCATAACCGCGTCCGATGATCAGAGGCTTGAAATCGGCGTGGATGCGTTCGCCCACCTCGTGCGCCGTGCGAAAATCCATCGGCGTACCTTCGACGTTCTCCGGCTCTCCAAGCGGTATCGACGTTTCGTCGGTCGGGAGATACGCATCGGCGTTGATGATCAGTGGATGATCGCCGATGAACGGGTCGCCTGCGCCGGAGAGGTTGAAGTAGGAATGGTTCGTCAGGTTGAGCACCGTCGGCTTGTCGGTAGTCGCATGATAGGTGATGACCACCTCGCCCTCGTCCGTCAGCCGATAGGTAACGGTCGTTACCAGCGTGCCGGGAAACCCTTCTTCACCGTCGCCGGAGACGTAGATCAGTTCGACCGATCGTGCGTCCGCCCGTTTGACATCCCATACAACGGCGTTGAATCCGATGATCCCTCCGTGCAGGCTGTTCGGGCCATTGTTGGCGGCCAGCCGGTCATACGGTTTGCCGTCCAGCGTAAAACGGGCGTTGGCGATGCGGTTGGCGTAGCGGCCGCAAACGGCGCCGAAATACGGTTCTTCCGAAGTCAGGTAATCGTCGATGGAGTCGTGGCCGGTGACGATGTCCGTCCACTTACCGTTCCGGTCGGGCACCGTCAGCGAAACGATCTTTGCACCGTAGTTCGTAACAGTTAACTCGGAACCGGTTTTGTTTTTTAATACATAAAGCGCTGTTTCTTTTCCGTTTATTGTTTTACGGAAATTCTCCGTGCGCAAACTCGAAAGCGTAAGTTCATTATTCATACTAAGCCTTTCTTGAATTTTGGCGTAAAAGTAGATTACTTTTATTGATTAGCCTCGCCAAAAAAACATGTTATAAAGCATATTTGCGTTTTTGGGGTGATACATATTGTGATAGAAAATTTCTGGGTCGCGATTCTGTAACGGATGCGGCGGGGATTTGGGCGGCTGAGCCGGTCTCGGCCGTCCTCCGTTTCCCCGCCCTCATGTCCTTAAGGACTTTAATGTCCTTAAAGTCCTTAAAGACCCTCCTGCCCCTCATGATTTGCCGTCCAGATATTCCCGTTTGAACATGTTCACCAGCAAAAGAAACAGCGACAGCAGCAGCGGGCCGAATATCACGCCCCAGAACCCGAATATCGAGAGGCCGAGTATCACGCCGAACACGGTGATCAGCGGATGCGTATCCGCCAGATGCTTTTGCAGCAGAAAGCGGATGAGGTTGTCGATATTGATCAGGATCACCAGCGAATAAAGCGTCAGCCCGACCGCTTCGCCCCAGTTTCCCGCCACCAGCAGGTAGATGACCAGCGGTACCCAGACCAGCCCCGTGCCCACCAGCGGTATGATGGTGGCAAAGCACGTCAGCACGGCAAAAAGAAAGGCGCTCGGCACGTCGAAAATCTGATAGCCGACGTAGGCCACACACCCTTGAATCAGGGCTAACAGGGGGATCCCGATCGCATTCGTGCGCACCATGTGGTAGATTTCCTTGCTAATGCTCCGCCTGTTTCGTTCGTTGAACGGCAGCAGATCATAGATGTAGCGTTCAATCTCCCGATACCCGATCAGGATGAAATAGAGCAGGAAAATCATCACCACCGTGGTCACGATCAGCTCGCCGGCCTGACCGACGATGAATTGCAGTCCCTTGGTCAGATAGCCCGTCAGGGCGGTCAGGTTTTCCATGTTCAGTATACTGTAGCCCGATTTCTCCCGCAGCGCCGTGTCGAAATCCTGTACCATCGTCGTCAAGGCCGGAATATCAATGTGAATCGCCTGCACCTTGCCCAGCAGCACCCAGATCACCAGACAGAGGGGCAAGAGCAGGCACAGGGCGGCTTCGAACATGATCAGCACCGCGGCAGCCACTTTATGCACCCTTTTCCGCTCGGTCAGGTAAATCATTTGCCGCCGCACCAGCACAAACAGCGTGAATGCGCCCAGCAATCCGTTCACAAACGACCATAACTTGACTGTTATCAGCCCTCCCAGCAACAGGATCAGCAGTACCAGCGAATACTTCCAATATTTTTCTTTTGTCGTTTCCATCTATCCTCCTATTTTAAAGGCTGTAAAGATAATCATTCCTCGTTGATACTGTGCGTGCGGGGAGATTTTATCCGGAAACAGGTCGTTAGTAGACGTCACTTCCACCCCTTTCCGTCCCGCCCTCTATTAACTACCTCTTTGAAGTCTTTTGTCCCGGCGTAATTTTTGAATGGCATCGGCGGAACCTGCCGCCGTTCACCGTGCAAAGAACGAATGCACGGTCGAGATGTTCGACACTTCCGGCGTGTAAGGCAAGCGCCAAACCACCTTGTTGTCGGGATCAATCTCCAGGAGCGCGGGCTGTGTTTTCTCGTTGCTGAGGCCGTCCCAGTTGGCGATCAGCGTATTTCCGTTCGGGTAGCGGATGATTTCGCCGACGTAGAGTAACGAGCCGTAACTCAAATCTTTTGTTTCGGTCTTCTTAACGATGTTTCGCGTCTTCGGTTGAATTTCCGTGATACCGGGGGGATCGCCGCTCGCAACCAGCCAGTTCTCCTCCTCCGTCAGAGCGACGGCCAGCGGCTCGCTTTCGGAGTAAATGCTCCGCAGGACTTTGCCGTCTTCATCCAACTCCACAATTTTGTGCTTGTGCATCAGCGGAATCAGATACGTCTGCTGCGGCGTTTTCAGCACATGGCGGAATTGAACGGTCTTATCCGGCGTCACGGTACGGTACGTCACCTCCTTGACCGGCCTCCCCTTCCCGTCCAGCTCCACGATGCGCATCGGCGTCCCGGCCACCGCCAGCAGGTAACGTCCCGGCTCCGGACAGGCCGCCGTATAGACCGCCTCCGTTTCCCCGACCCGATAGTCCCATACCACCTGGTGCTTGCGGGTGATCAGCCTGGCGCCGCCCTTATAGGCATACAGTATTTCGCCCTGCGGCGTCATTTCCACATCGTTACACTCCTCTTCCTGCGTCAACGGATGACTCCACTCAATCTTGCCCGACGCCTTGTCCAGAATGGCAATCTGCGGCCACCCGGCCCCTCCGATCAGCAATTTCTCTTTCTTCACACATGCGCTGCACGTGAACAGCAACATCAAATAAACATATCCTTTTTTCATCCTTCTTACTTATTTTATGAATCTTCATGCGGCGACAAAAGTAGTATATTCCTCCCGAAGCACAAAAATCTTGCGCCTGCGTAGAAACAAGTAGTTGGTAGCTCCGTAACAGGACGAAGCTGTCCGATCCAACCGTCACTTCTACACCTTTCCGCCCTAACGCCGCTTTCCGGCCAACCGCCCCCTACTAACTACTATCTACCAACTCCTAACTACCTCTTTTATTCATAAAATGACACGGCGTGCAGTATATTTTTATACTTTTGCAGGCACATTCAAAGAAACAACTATGTTTAATCATATATTCAACCTCCTGGCCGGCCTCATATTCCGACCGGCCGAGAAGTGGAAGGAATTAAGCGGGAAAGAGGAAGATAAGGAGACGTTTCTTTCACGATACATCTATCCACTGGCCGGCCTGATTGCCCTGGCTGCATTCGTGGGCGTACTGTTTTCACGCAAGGAATTCAGTGTTGAAATAGCCTTGAAATCGGCTATCAAGGCGCTGATTTCGAATATGGGCGGCTACTTCCTGGCCGTATACCTGATGAGCGAACTCTGGCGAAACGTTTTCCACCGGGACAAGAATACCAAGCTGTGGTATTATTTTGTAGGATATGCCTCCGCGATGATGTTTGCCATGAGCATTGTGTTGGCGCTGCTGACCGAGTTTTTCTTCCTGCGCGGGGCTGTGTTGTATACGGCATACATCGTCTGGGAAGGCGCCACGGCCTACCTGCACGTCCGGGAAGAGGAACGGCTGAAGTTTTCGACCTGCGCCTCGGCTGTCATTATCGTCATGCCGCTGGCGATTGATTACCTGCTCTTTTTGATGATGCCGGGATTGCGGCTCTGACTTTCGCACTGAAAAAGATGGACAAGGAAAAAGTATATAACCTGATACAAATTAAAAACAGGCGGGCGACGTTCGATTATGAACTGCTCGAAACCTTTACGGCCGGGATGGTGCTGACCGGGACGGAAATCAAGTCCCTCCGCCTGGGCAAGGCCAGTCTGGTGGACACCTACTGCGTGGTGGAACGCAAAGAACTTTGGGTAAAGAACATGTACATCGCCGAATATTTCTACGGCACGTATAATAATCACCCGGCGCGGCGCGACCGCAAACTGCTGCTGAACCGGAAAGAACTTCGGAAGATTGAAACAGCCGCCCAAAACAGCGGCTTTACGATTGTTCCGGTTCGTCTGTTTATCAACGACCGGGGACTGGCGAAAGTCGTCATCGCCATTGCCAAAGGAAAGAAGGAATATGACAAGCGCGATTCCCTGCGCGAACGCGACGACCGGCGGGAGATAGACCGCGCATTCAAAAAATAACGCGCCCGGCCACCGGCCGGCTGCCATATAAATAATGATACGTATGAGTTTTGAACAGTCGCTGAACGAACGTATCCTGATCCTCGACGGAGGCATGGGTACGATGATTCAGCAATACCACCTGACGGAACAGGACTACCGGGGCGAACGCTTTGCCGACGGCCCCGGCCAACAGAAAGGCAACAACGACTTACTGTGCATCACCCGCCCGGAAATCATTCAGTCCATTCACCGGCAGTATCTCGAGGCCGGCGCCGATATTTTCTCAACCAATACGCTTAATGCCAACGCCATTTCGATGGCCGACTATGACATGCAGGCACAGGTACATGCCATCAACCTGGCTGCCGGCCGGCTGGCGCGCGACGTGGCCGACCGCTACATGCGGGAACATCCCGACCGGCGCGTCTTTGTGGCCGGATCCGTCGGCCCGACGAACAAGACGGCCTCGATGAGTCAGGACGTCAACAATCCGGCTTATCGCGACATTACCTACCTGGAGCTGTACCGCGCTTACCGCGAACAGGTGGAGGCATTGATGGAGGGAGGCGTGGATCTTGTGCTGTTTGAAACGACGTTCGATACGCTGAATGTCAAGGCCGGGCTGGAAGCGGCTCTGCAAGCCATGCGCGACCGGGAACAGGCGCTGCCCGTGATGCTTTCGCTGACGCTGGCCGGCAAAGGCGGACGCACTTTTTCCGGACAGACGCTGGCGGCTTTCCTGGCTTCGGTGCAACATATTCCCTTCGTCAGCGTCGGGTTAAACTGTTCCTTCGGTGCAGCCGACATGTTGCCGCATCTGCGGGAACTCTCCGCCATGGCGCCCTGCCATGTCAGCGCCTACCCCAACGCCGGCCTGCCGAATGCGTTCGGCGAATATGAAGAAACGCCCGAGACGATGGAAGCGCATGTCCGTCCCTTCATCGAAGAGGGGCTGGTCAACATCATCGGCGGCTGCTGCGGCACGACGCCGGCGCATATCGCCCGTTTCCCCGCACTGGTGAAGGGCGCCGCGCCCCGCCGGCCGGCCCCGCGAACGGAGGCGCTGTGGCTCTCCGGACTGGAACGGCTCGAAGTGAAGCCGGAAAACAACTTTGTCAATATCGGCGAACGATGCAACGTGGCCGGTTCGCGCAAGTTTCTGCGACTGATAAAGGAAGGCTGCTACGAAGAAGCGTTGAGCATCGCCCGCAAACAGGTGGACGACGGTGCGCAGGTGATCGACATCAATATGGACGATGGCCTGCTGGATGCCGTCCGGGAGATGACGGCCTTCCTGAACCTGATTGCCTCGGATCCGGACATTGCCCGCGTACCGGTGATGATTGACTCCTCGAAGTGGGACGTCATCGAGCAAGCATTGTATTGCGTGCAGGGCAAAAGCATTGTCAATTCCATCAGCCTCAAGGAAGGTGAAGACGTTTTTCTGGCGCACGCCGCACGCATACGGCAACTGGGTGCAGCCGCCGTCGTGATGGCGTTCGACGAAGAGGGGCAGGCGGATACGTATGAGCGGAAAATCGCCGTCTGTGAACGTGCTTATGGCCTGTTGACCGCAAAGGCCGGTTTCCCGCCGCAGGACATTATTTTTGACCCTAACGTGCTGGCGATTGCCACCGGCATACCCGAACACAACAGCTATGGACTGGACTTTATTCGTGCCGCGGGATGGATCAAGCGTCATTTGCCGGGCGCGAAAGTCAGCGGCGGCGTCAGTAACCTCTCCTTTTCGTTCCGGGGAAACAACTACGTGCGCGAAGCCATGCATGCCGTCTTTCTCTACCACGCCATTCGCGAAGGCATGGACATGGGTATCGTAAATCCCTCCACGGCCATTCTCTATGAAGATATCGAACCGTCGTTCCGCCAGTTGCTGGAAGACGTTATTCTGGCACGCCGTCCGGAAGCGGCGGAGGAATTGATTGCCCGTGCGCAGGAACAGTTGCCGCAGGAGGCCGGCAAACAGGAAAGCGCACCGGATGCCTGGCGCCGGCTCCCGCCGGACGAAAGGCTGGAACATGCCTTGATAAAAGGCATCAATGACTATCTGGAAACGGATTTGGAGGAAGCCCTGCAAGCCCACGGCGGCAGGGCGGTCGCCGTGATCGACGGGCCGCTGATGAGCGGGATGAACCGGGTGGGCGAGCTGTTCGGCGCCGGCAAGCTCTTTCTGCCGCAGGTGGTCAAGACCGCCCGGACCATGAAAAAGGCGGTCTCCCTCTTGCAGCCGGCCATCGAAGCGGACAAGTCGGCCACGGGAACGTCCGGCGCCGGCAAGGTCGTTTTTGCCACCGTCAAGGGCGATGTGCACGACATCGGGAAAAACATCGTTTCCATCGTTTTGAAATGCAATAACTACGAAGTCATCGACCTGGGTGTGATGGTACCGGCCGAGCGCATCCTGGAAACGGTGCTGCGGGAGAAGCCCGACCTGCTCTGCCTCTCCGGCCTGATCACGCCTTCGCTGGAGGAAATGATTCACGTGACGGACGCCATGCGGAAAGCCGGACAGCGTATCCCGATCCTGATTGGCGGGGCGACTACCTCCAAACTGCACACGGCGCTCAAGATTGCACCGCATTACGACCATCCGGTGATTCATGTCACGGATGCCTCGCAAAACCCGCTGGTTGCCGCCAGGCTGCTGAACCCGGCCACACGCGCCGCCTATGTCCGCGAACTGAACGAAGAATACGAATCGCTGCGCCGCACGGCTGCTACGCAGAAAAAAACAGCGCCGCAGGCGCTTCTCTCCCTCGCAGAAGCGCGTGCCCGCCGTCCGGTCACGGACTGGGCTGCCTACCTCCCCGTTGCGCCCCGGCATGACGGTATTCAGGAACTGCAAATCAAGGCGGGTACGCTGCTGCCCTATATCAACTGGGTATATTTCTTTGTTACCTGGCGATTGCATGGTCGCTACGGCGACTTGTCGCACTTGCACGACTGCGCCGGCTGCCGCGCCGCCTGGCTCGCGCAGTTCGCAGGCGAAGAGCGTGCCAAAGCACAGGAAGCCGCTACGCTCTACGATGACGCCCAAGTGCTGTTGCGCCGGCTGTCGGAGAGCAGCGAAGCCTGTTGCCGGGCGCTGTACGGGATTTTCCCTGCCGTCAGCGACGGCGATGACATCCGGATAGGAACGGTAACGCTTCCCGTGCTCAGGCAGCAAACGCTCCAGGAAGATAACACCTGCCGTTCTCTGGCCGACTTTGTGATGCCGGCATCCGCAGGACGCACGGATTACGCCGGCGCCTTTGCCGTCACCGCCGGCGCCGCACCGACATTGCTGAGGGAACAGTTGGAGCGCGACGGCGACAGTTATCATCTCCTGCTACTCCAAACCCTCTCTGACCGCCTGGCGGAAGCCTGTGCCGAATACCTGCACGAGCAGGTGCGCAAGGATTACTGGGGCTATGCCGCCAATGAAAACCTTTCGCCGGAAGAAATGTTCAAGGTGAAATATCGGGGTATTCGTCCGGCCGTCGGTTACCCGTCCCTGCCAGACCAGCAGCAGCTATTTACGCTGGACGCCCTCCTCCATCTCGGGCGTATCGGTATCCGTCTGACGGAAAACGGCGCGATGTTCCCGACCGCCAGTGTTGCCGGATTCTACTTTGCGCACCCCGAAGCCCGCTACTTCATGGTAGGCCCCATCACGGACGAACAGTTGCACGACTACGCCGTCCGCCGCCACGAAAACCCGGAAACCCTCCGCAAGTTCCTGCAAAAAAACATCCGGGAATAAGGCGGAGGGTTACGCAGAGCGTTTCCGGAGGGCGTATCCCCAAAGAAGCATTATCTCATTCGGAAAATGTACCGGAACACTTTAAGAAAAGTGAAGCTCATTCTTGAGTATTACTGCATATCCGCCATTTTTCAAACCTCCGTCGCTGCCATTTTCCTTCGCTGTTGTTCGGCTTCCAGTTGGGCACGCGACTTACTCTGTGTCACAAGGTAGACCCCGAGGAAAACCAGCAGCGAAGCAATACCTTTGCTCCACCCGAACACATCCATCCCCGCCACGACCGCTACAATCGAAGATACGAGCGGTTGCAGGTAATTATACATGCTGACCACCGTCGGACGCAGGGATTTCTGACCGATCGGGATCAACAGGTAGGCGGCAAAGGTGGCCAGCGCAACGACGTATACGATCCGGATCACCGTGTCCGGCGGCAGGGCGGCATACGGAACGGAGGCTACGTCGCGCCAGCAGAACGGCAGACCGACCACCGTGGCATAGAGAAACATCCATTTCATGGAGGTGATGGCGCTGTAACGGAGTATCAGTTTCTTGAACGCCGTCAGGTAGAGGGCAAAGGCCGTGCAACTCAATACACACAGCCAGTCGCCAATTCGGTTTACACTGCCGGAATGGACAGAGCTTCCGTTGAAAATCAACAGCAATGCACCCGCCGCACCCACCAGGACGCCACCGGCCTTTTTCCACGTGATTGGTTCCCGGAGAAAAAAGGCGGCCAGTATCATGGTCAGTATCGGCACCGTCGTCGTGATGACCGATGCATCAATGGGCGAGGTCATCGAAAGTCCCACAATAAACGACATCTGATTAATCAGTATTCCGAACATGGATGCGATGAAAAACAGGAAAATGTCGCGTCGGCAGACCCGTTCCTTTTTCACAAACAGGGATGCCAGCCAGAAAAGTGCCGCCGCGCCGGCAAAACGGAAAAACGTCAGCGCCATGGGCGATGTATCGCCCTCTGCGAGTACGGTTTTAGATACGGGCGTATTCAGTCCGAAAATGAGATATGCGGTGAAAAGCGCCGCATGCCCCTTAACATTTTTATCCTCCATTGTTTTGAATTTGACTGCAAAAGTAAGCATTCGTTTCCCTGTGTGGCATGAAGCACATCCTGTTTTTTCTGTCAGACCGGCCTCTTGTCTGCGAAAGCATGAGGCATATAACTGATAATTAGGAGCTGTCTGTAAAAATATCCGGAGAACAGAAGAAACAGATACCCTATTTTTGCATGGCCTGTTCATGTGATTTAAAGAGCCATATTCATTTGGCAGTTTTCCATTACTTATGGTCAAAATGCAACTTTTCTTATTTTTTTATGGCCGAAAGAGGAAATCCATATAAATAAATTTCTATATTTGCCAACTCAAAAAATAGAATATATAAATAGTCAATTAGAGATGGATGTGAAGATTCAAGAATTAACCGACAAGATTTATCGTGAGGGAGTAGAAAAAGGGAAAGAGGAAGCAAACCGGCTCCTCACCGAAGCCCATGTGCAAAAACAAACCATTCTCAAAGAGGCGGAAGAGGCGGCGAAACAGATCGTGGAAGCAGCGGAAAAGCAGGCCGCCGAATGGAAGAAGAATACGGAAGCCGAGTTGAAGTTGTTTGCGGCTCAGTCTTTGGAAGCGTTGAAGAGCGAAGTGAGCAGTCTGATCACGGGAAAAGTCGTGTCGGAAAACATCAAGCCCGCAGTGGCAGACAAAGCCTTTATGCAGCAGGTGATGCTGGAAATCGCGCGGGAATGGGTGAAGCAAGACGGGTTAACCATCCGGACGGCTGATGCACAGGCATTGACCGCCTATTTTGAAGGGAATGCCAAAGAATTACTGAACCGGGGCGTGCAAATCGAAAAGGTAAACGGAAAAGACACTTCCTTCACCATCGCACCTGCCGACGGGTCGTATAAAGTTACTTTCGGGGAAGAAGAATTTATCGCCTTCTTTAAGGATTTTCTGCGTCCGCAGTTAGTAGAAATGCTGTTCGGAGTATGAGTAGCGAGTACTATTACCTGATTGCAGGGCTTCCGAATCTTTCAATAGAAGACAGCAAATTACCATATACCACCCTTGTCTTTCGGGAGGAAGTAGAAAGTCAGCTTTCGGAAACGGATCGGACGTTGTTGCGTTTGTTGTTCCTGAAATTTGACAACCGGAATCTGCTGGAACAAATCCGGTATCCGGACTACCACCCGGATCCGCAGGGGAGCATTACGCCGGACGAATTTGACGAACTGTTTCGCGATCCGGAGCAGCCGCTGTCCGATGGCAAAAAAAACCCTGTTCCGGATTACATGAAGACCTTTGTCCGCAGTTACCAAACGGCGCATGAAAAGGGAGAACAGAGCGTCATCCCGTGGGAAGACCGTTTGGAGGCGCTGTATTACGAGTACGCCATGCAATGCGGAAACGAATTCGTCGCCGCATGGTTCGAGCTGAATCTCCACCTGAACAACTTCCTGACCGCCGTCTCATGCCGTACATACGGGCTGAACCGGACGGATTACATCGTGGGGGACAATGAATATGCACAGCTTTTCCGCACCTCCGGCGCACGCGATTTCGGATTGGGCAACACGTGGGAATACCTGCCCGCCGTGCAGCGTATCGCCGAAGAATCCAACCTGCTCGCACGCGAAAGGAAAATCGACCGGTTGAAATGGGACTGGCTGGAAGAGCATACGATTTTCAGGACATTTACGGTCGAAAGTCTGCTCGCCTGGCTGTTGAAACTGGAGATGATCGAACGCTGGACGAAGCTCGACAGGGCTACGGGCGAACAGACGTTCCGCCATTTAATCGGAGTAATGAAAACGGGCAGCCGCCAGGCGCTCGCAGCATTTAAACGAAACAATAAGTAATCATTTGAAATTCAGAATCAATTAAATAACAAAAAACTCAATGGTATGAAAGTAAAAAATTTGTTTGTTGCAGCTGCTATCGCAGCATTCTTTCCGGCCTGTTCCCAAATACTTCCGCCGGTCATCCAGTCGCCTGAAGCAATAGCGGAACTTGCGGCCGACCTGAAAAAAATCAGTAAGGATTATAAGATTGAAAAAGTAGTGGTACACGAAAAAGACGAACTGTCGGGCATTTTCGGCATGGGCGTCGTCGATTTGCGCGACAGTAAAGATGCACTGTATGAGCAGGTGCTTTACTACAATTTCTCAATCCCCCACAACGACCCTAAACCCCGGAAGGAACGGATTTCCGATCCCAAAAATCCTTCCTACCTTAATGTCGACGATATTATCGAACGAAAGGACTTAATCGGGAAGTATGTCGAAGAAGCGAAAGCGCAGCTTCCGGAAGGGTATACGTTCGAGAGCGTAGATTTTATGACCTTCAAGCCCGACGATCAGGGTGCGTTCAGCCTGTCATTTGAGATTCAGGTCACCGAAACCGGCAAAGCACCTCGCATGGAAGGCGGACGAAAAGTAACAGACTATTATGAATTGAAATTTTACGTCGACAAGGATGGCAACATCACGCACGACGAATGGTGATCTATGGCTACGAAAGGTATAGTTAAGGGAATCGTATCCAATCTGGTCACGCTGGAGGTAGACGGGCCGGTTTCCCAGAATGAAATCGGCTACATCTCCGTCGGAGGCGTCAAGTTGATGTCGGAGGTCATCAAGATCATCGGACAAAATGCGTATGTACAGGTGTTCGAGAGCACACGCGGTATGCGTGTAGGCGACGAAGCCGAATTTGCCGGGCACATGCTGGAAGTCACGCTGGGTCCCGGCATGTTGTCGCGCAACTACGACGGCTTGCAGAACGACCTCGACAAGATGGAAGGCGTTTTCCTGCGCCGCGGCGAATACACCTCCGCGCTCGACAGCGACAAACGGTGGTCGTTCAAACCGCTCGCCAAGGCCGGCGACAAGGTGTCGGCCGGCCATTGGCTGGGCGAAGTGGACGAGAACTTCCAGCCGCATAAAATCATGGTGCCGTTTGTGCTGGAAGGGACGTACACGCTGAAAACGCTGGCCACCGAAGGCGAATACACGATCCGGGACACCCTGGCCGTTCTCGTCGCTGAAAACGGCAAGGAAATCGAAGTGAACATGACGCAGAAATGGCCGGTAAAACGAGCCATCACCTGCTATAGGGAAAAACCCCGCCCGTACAAACTGCTCGAAACGGGCGTGCGTACGATCGACACCGTCAATCCGATTGTGGAGGGTGGCACCGGATTTATCCCCGGCCCGTTCGGTACGGGAAAGACCGTCATGCAACACGCGATCTCCAAGCAGGCCGAGGCCGATATTGTCGTCATTGCCGCCTGTGGCGAACGCGCCAACGAGGTGGTGGAGATCTTCGCCGAGTTTCCGCACCTGGTTGACCCGCATACCGGTCGCAAGCTGATGGAGCGTACGATCATCATCGCCAACACGTCCAACATGCCCGTGGCCGCCCGCGAAGCGTCGGTCTATACCGCGATGACGATCGCCGAGTATTACCGCAGCATGGGATTGAAGGTGTTGCTGATGGCCGATTCGACGTCGCGCTGGGCGCAGGCTTTGCGTGAGATGTCGAACCGGCTGGAGGAATTGCCCGGCCCGGATGCCTTCCCGATGGACCTGTCGGCCATTATCGCCAATTTCTATGCCCGTGCGGGATACGTGGTGCTGAACAACGGAGCAACCGGTTCGGTGACCTTTATCGGGACGGTGTCGCCGGCCGGCGGGAACCTGAAAGAGCCGGTGACGGAAAATACGAAAAAGGTGGCACGCTGTTTCTATGCCCTCGAGCAGGAACGCGCCGACCGCAAGCGCTATCCGGCCATCAATCCCATCGACAGTTATTCCAAATACCTGGAATATCCCGAATTTCAGGCATACATTGCGCAGCATGTTTCGGAGACATGGATTGAGAAGGTGAACGAAATCAAGACCCGCATGTTGCGCGGGAAGGAAATCTCGGAACAAATCAACATCCTCGGCGACGACGGCGTACCGGTGGACTACCATGTGACGTTCTGGAAATCGGAACTGATTGACTTTGTGATTTTGCAGCAGGACGCCTTCGACCCTATCGACGCGGTGACGTCGCTCGAACGTCAGGAGTTCATGCTGGACAAGGTGGTGAACATCTGTCGCGCCGAATTTCGATTTGAGACCTTCGCCGATGTGACGGACTACTTCAAGAACCTGATTAACCTCTTCAAGCAAATGAACTACTCCGAATACAAAAGTGAACAGTTTGACCGTTTCGACCGTCAGCTGGACGAACTGCCCAATGAACGAAAGGAAAACTAATACGATATGGCAACAAAAGCATTTCAAAAGATATATACGAAGATTACCCAAATCACGAAAGCGACCTGTTCGCTCAAGGCGACGGGCGTAGGGTACGACGAGCTGGCTTCCGTCGACGGCAGGCTGGCTCAGGTAGTGAAAATCATCGGCGACGAAGTCACGTTGCAGGTGTTTTCCGGCACGGAAGGCATTCCGACCAATGCCGAGGTGGTGTTCATGGGCAAGGCGCCCACGCTGAAGGTGAGCGGACAGCTGGCCGGCCGTTTCTTCAATGCCAGCGGCGAGCCGATCGACGGCGGCCCGGCCATCGAAGGCGAAGAGGTCGAAATCGGCGGCCCGTCGGTGAATCCCGTCCGCCGCGAGCAGCCGTCGGAGCTGATTGCAACCGGTATTGCAGGCATCGACCTGAACAATACCCTCGTTACGGGGCAGAAGATTCCCTTCTTCGCCGACCCCGACCAGCCGTTCAACCAGGTGATGGCCATGGTCGCCCTGCGCGCCCGGTCGGACAAAATTATCCTCGGCGGCATGGGCATGACCAACGACGATTACCTGTTTTTCAAGAACACGTTCAGCAATGCCGGTGCACTGGATCGCATCGTCAGCTTCATCAACACCACGGAAAATCCGTCGGTCGAACGGTTGCTGATTCCCGACATGGCGCTGACGGCGGCAGAATATTTTGCCGTGCGGAAGAACGAAAAGGTGCTGGTATTGCTCACCGACATGACGAACTACGCCGACGCCCTGGCCATCGTGTCGAACCGGATGGATCAAATCCCGTCGAAGGATTCCATGCCCGGTTCCATCTACTCCGACCTGGCGAAGATCTACGAAAAGGCCGTGCAGTTCCCCGACGGCGGCAGCATCACGATCATCGCCGTGACGACGCTTTCGGGCGGCGACATCTCCCACGCCGTGCCCGACAATACGGGATACATCACCGAAGGACAGCTCTACCTCCGCCGCGACAGCGACGTGGGCAAGGTCATCGTTGACCCCTTCCGCAGCCTCTCGCGCCTGAAACAGCTGGTCACCGGCAAGAAAACGCGCGAAGACCATCCGCAGGTGATGAACGCCGCTGTACGCCTCTACGCCGATGCCGCCAACGCAAAGACGAAGCTCGAAAACGGCTTCGACCTGACGGACTACGACAACCGTGCGCTGGCCTTTGCCCGGGATTACTCGGAGAAACTGCTGGCCATCGACGTGAACCTCAATACCACCGAAATGCTCGACGTGGCATGGACCCTGTTTGGCCGCTATTTCACGCCGGCGGAAGCCAATATCAAGCAGGAACTGGTCGATCGCTACTGGAAGACTTGAAAACTCAATTACTTAATTTAATATAGGAGATTTACAGAAATGAAATCAAACAAACATGTAACGGAAGTGCCGACGGCACTGATCACCGCATTAGAAAGTTCGACCGACATGTCGATTGAAGAGATTGCACCGTATGACCCGGGACTTACGCCCCACGAACGTTCCACCATCCCCCGCATGGGCGAGAAGACGTTTGCGTTCGTGGAGAAGGCATACGACTATGCCAAATCCAATCCGACGCTCTGTCCTTCGTTCCTGGACATGAACGCCTTTGAGGCTGACTACGCCGACGCGCACAACCTGTGGAACCTGCGCAACAAGGCCAAACAGTTCTACGAAATCATCAACGACATCGTCGCGCTCTCCGGCAGCGAAGCCTATCAGTCCTCGCTCCTGTTCTATCATGCCGTCAAGATGGCCGTTACCCAGGGCGTGCCCGGCGCGAAGGCCATTTACGACGAACTGCGCAAGCGTTTTCCGCACGTGACCCACAAGCCCGACCCGGGTCCCGTCCCGAATACGGATAAAGCCTTCGAAGACGAATAAAAACATGGAACGAGGCAACTTGAATACGAAAAAGCAGGCAACCGTCCGTCCCGGTGGCGGACGGCGCCAGCCGAAAAAGACCACATTTCATCCCATACATGAATCCCTGTATTTGAATCCTGCATTTTTCCATGCGGATGATACGGCGATCCACCCCTTTTGTGAAAATTTCCACCTAAATCGCGGATCTATCCCCCTCCATTGTGAAAAAATCCATCAAAAGCGAGGATGCATGGGCCTCAATCGTGAAAAAATCTATCAAAAACCGGGATGGATCCGTCCGAATCGTGAAAAATTCTATCCAATTCAAGGAATCATCCCCCTCAATGGTGAAAAATTCTATCAAAAACCGGGATTGATCCCCCAAAAACATGAATCATTCTCTCTTTTCGCAGAAAATCGGATAGGGGAACATGGAATTTAGCATCGAAAGCATAAAATAGTTGAATCAGAAGCAATGAGAAAGAAGAAAGAAAGATCGCTATCCGCACGAGGATCGCTGATGGTAACAGCGACGGTTTGCTTGCTTGCCCGGAGCGCTACATTGCCTGTGAAACAGTTCAGAAAGAAAAATGGCTATTAATTTTCAATATAACAAGACTTCGCTTCAACAACTGGAAAAACAGTTGAAAGTGCGCGAACGCGCCCTGCCCACCATCAAGAGCAAGGAGAGCGCCCTGCGTATGGAGGTGACGCGCACCAAAGAGGAAGTGCAAAGGCTGGCATCCCAACTTGAAAACGAAATCCGCGGCTACGAGCACATGACGATGCTGTGGAACGAGTTCAGCCCGGAACTGATACGGGTCCGGGACGTATCGCTGTCGACGCGGAAGATCGCCGGCGTCGTGATTCCCGTATTGGGGGATATTGACTTTGAAATCACACCCTACAGCCTGTTCAACAGTCCCTCCTGGTTCACCGACGGCCTCGAACTGCTGAAGGGACTGGCGCGCACGGGCATCGAAGCCGGGTTTGCGGCCATGAAACTGGAACTGCTGGAACATGCGCGTAAGAAGACGACGCAGAAAGTGAATCTGTTCGAGAAAGTCCAGATTCCGGGTTACCGGGACGCCATCCGGAAAGTGAAACGCTACATGGAAGACGAACAGAGCCTGTCGAAGGCTTCGCAGAAGATTATGCGCGCCAATCAGGAAAAACGCAGGCTAAAAGAAGAGGAGATTGCCGTATGATTGTAAAAATGAGCAAATACGCCTTTCTGGTGTATCACAGGGAATATGAACCGTTTTTGAAACGGTTGTGCGAAATTGGAGCCGTGCATGTTCAGGAAAGGGAACCGGTCGGCGAAGTGGCGGAGAGTCAGCAGTTGCTGGCCGAACGCAAACGCCTCCGGACACAATTACTTTTCCTGGAAAAGCGGCAGAACGCCGTACGGACGGAAGACAAAAAAACGAAGCGAACGCCGGCGCCGGCGCGTCGCATCACCCAGGAAGAAGGCGCCGCCCTGCTGAACGAAATCGAACAGATCGGCGAACAGTTGACTAAGCAGCAAGCCGTCAGGCAGTCCCTGGAAAAGGACATCGCTTTGCTGTCGGTATGGGGTGAGTTTGATTATGCCACGATCGACCGTTTGCGAGAGGCCGGATATGAAGTGACGTTTTTCACCTGTCCGGAGTCCGGATTCGATATGACATGGGAAGACCGTTATGATGCGATTCGTATCCATCAGGTGCAGTCAACGGTTTATTTCCTCACCATCACTCCGGCAAATACGCCGCTTGAAATCAACGCCGAACGTGTCCGGTTACCGGAACATGACTTGAGCGAACTCCGCGAACTCGTGACAGCGGAACAGGAGGCTACGGCCGAACTGAACCGGAAATTGACGGAAATCGCTTTCAACGACTATTCATCGTTGAAAAGTTATGACAACCTGCTGCTGAACGAGTCGGCGGTAGAAAACGTGCGCCTGTACACCGGTCGGGAGGCGGAAGACCGGTTACGGTTGCTCGAAGGCTGGATTCCGGAGGCGCAGGAAAAGAAAATGGAACAGGCGCTTACGGCCGGAGGTTATTATTTCCGGAAGCTGGAAGTGACCCCCGAAGACCATGTTCCCATCCAGTTCCGAAACAATGCTTTTTCGCGCTTGTTCGAGCCGATCAGCCGTCTGTATATGTTGCCGAAGTACAACGAGTTGGATATGACGCCCTTTCTGGCGCCCTTCTTCATGCTGTTTTTCGGGCTGTGTCTGGGCGATTCGGGTTACGGACTGTTGCTGCTGCTGGCTGCGACCGGGGCGAAACTGTTTATGTCCCGGAAATTGCCGGACTCCCTAAAGCCTGTGCTTTCGCTGGTACAGCTATTGGGGGTAGCGACCTTCTGCTGCGGATTGCTGACGGGTGCGTTTTTCGGTACAAACGTGTACGAGTGGGGCATTCCGGCGCTGAACCGGCTGAAAGAAAAAGTGTCGCTGGATAATAGCGAGATGTTCATGATGGCGTTGCTGCTGGGGGTCGTACAGATTCTTTTCGGCATGTGCCTGAATGTAGTAAACCGGGTGATCCAGTTCGGTTTTGTCCACGGGCTGTCCAGGACCGGGTGGATTATCTTGCTGGCAAGCACAGGCGCGGCCTACCTGTTCCCGGACGTGATGCCGATGTTCGGCGCAGTGCATCTGACGGTTATGGGCCTGGCCGCCGTTTTGATTTTCCTTTTCAACTCGCCGGGGAAAAATATTTTCCTGAACATCGGACTGGGAATGTGGGATGCGTATAACATGGCGACCGGGTTGTTGGGCGATGTGCTGTCATACGTTCGTCTGTTCGCGCTTGGGCTTTCGGGCGGTATCCTGGCCAGTGTATTCAACAGCCTGGCCACGGGGATGCGTCCCGACAACGTCGTATTAGGCCCGGTGGTCATGGTGCTGATACTGCTGATTGGACATGCGCTCAATATCTTTATGAATGTACTGGGTGCGGTTGTGCATCCGATGCGCCTCACGTTCGTGGAGTTTTTCAAGAACGCCGGATACACGGGGGGCGGAAAAGCGTATCAACCCTTCAAATGGAATTATTAATCAAGTAACAATACATAATTTTTTAGAACTATGGAAATGAATTTATTATTAGCGTATTCCGGTATTGCCGTGATGCTGGCCCTGTCGGGAATCGGAAGTGCATTTGGCGTCACGATAGTAGGGAGCGCGGCGATAGGCGCAATGAAAAAGACGGACGGCGCATTCGGTAACTTTTTGGTGCTGACGGCGCTTCCCGGCACGCAAGGTTTGTATGGATTTGCAGGATACTTCATGTTTCAGAACATTTTCGGTCTTCTCACTTCCTCCATTACAGGTCTTCAGGCGGCGGCTATTTTTGGCAGTGGCATAGCGATGGGACTGGTCGGTTTGTTTTCGTCCATCCGTCAGGGTAAAGTATGCGCCGACGGCGTTGCTGCCATCGGGCAGGGACATGACGTGTTCACAAATACCTTGATCCTGGCCGTATTTCCGGAACTGTACGCCATCGTTGTGCTGGCAGCCGTCTATTTGGTGGGCGCCGCTGTCGTGTGAAACGCGAGTGTTTTTTTGAGAAAGAGAAAGCCGTCTCCGTACAGGAGGATGGCTTTTTTTTGCTATACTGCACGCGGTATAGTTTTGTGCAAAAACAGGTAGTTAGTAGCTGGTAGAATAGTAGCCGGTAGTTCTGTGATACGACGAAGCTGTCCGCTCAAACCCTCACGTTTACGCCTTTCCCTCCAACG
>JAITAY010000109.1 GCA_031283915.1 Tannerella sp. | reverse complement strand
AGGAGCTGTCTGAAAATAAACCACCCCTTTACGGGTCTGTTTTTCACCATACTTCCTCCTGAAAATGCTTACATACCCCGGTATGCGCGCATTTTCAGTCGTTGGATGGCAAAAAACATCTCCCGTAAATTGGGATGGTTTATTTACAGACAACTCCTAAAGAAAAAAAGCGGACGTGCTTTCGCACAACCGCTTTTCCGTTTTCTGAGACGGCTCGCCTTGCCTATGACAGGGCGGCAATCGCAGAACCTGTCAGGTTGGCATTTTCCATCCGGTCGATGTCTACACGCACGTCTTTCAGGTCGAAACTGTCCAGCAAACTGCGAAGCGTAGCGCTTACAATATTCCTGTAATCAATTCCTTTGCGGTCTTCGCTCCAGAAAAGGCTGCCCTCGGCAATCAAACGGATACTTTTCACCGAGGAATCATGCGAAATCAATACCAGCGTCAATCCGGCAAGAGAGGCGGCCACCAGTTTGGCGGAACGTTCGTATATCCAGCGGGCTACGCGCACGTGGCGTTCCTTGTGGATGTCAGGATAACCCATGATGGTCGTCAGTTTCCGGGCATCGAATTTCTCTTCAAACTCATCGAGGGGGAATGAAGCCTTGAGTATTTCGCCCAGATACATGCCCGAAACAGCTTTTTCGAAACGCTGTGCCCCCTTGTTGTCCGACAGCGCATCGACGATATGATCGACATTTGTCAGATGCGGCGGAATAAAGTTACCGGATTCCAGGTTAATCGGCAATAATTTTCCGGCTGCCGTCTGCGCATCCAGTTTGGCTATCCGGTCACCCCGGACAAAGGTGGCCATGTTGGTACCCGTTCCCACGATCAAGCCTATGTAAGCGTCATAGTCGCTGCGTGTCAGGCCGGCAAAAAGACTGGCCACCGTGTCGTTGATCACCTTGATACCGGTAAAAGCCGGAGCGCTCTGTGCGTTCAGGTAGTCCATCAGCGGTTTACCGACCGGCTTACCCACCATCGAGGGGATATCCACGCCTTTCGTCCAGCGAAGCAACTGCGCGTCGCCATCCGGCATAGATGCGGCCGGATAGGAGAAGCAATAGCCAATGGACACTTCTTCTTCCCGCTTGATCTCCTTGATCAGGTCGGCTTGTTCCTCAAACAACTGCTTTTCGGTGAAACCGGGTGTCTTCATGACGGAAAGATCTTTCTTGAAGCCGTTTTCCGGACGGATCGTTGCCTTTCCGTTCACAAAGTTGACGGAGGCCACCCGGTAATTGGTACCTCCCAAATCCAGCACAACGGCTTTGCCGTTCACGTTGGAGGTTTTCGGATAAATGAACGTCGGGATACACTGGACTTCCTGATTTTCGAGTTTCAATCCGGTTTCCGCTTTGTTCTGGAGAGATGCCGCGATCTCTTTCAACTGTTTAATACTCAGTTCAAAAATGTTATTGTTCATCTTCTTTCAAATTATATAATTACTAATAGATAACAGAATTAGAAAATTGAAATTTGCCGCAATGACGGTGTTTTCATGCTGCAAAGTTATAATAATATCTTTCGTTTGCAATACCGGGTGTCATTTATACTCAAGATTAGGGACATTAGCAGCAGACAAAATATCGGTAGCCGAAATCCCTAACGGAGACGAAAGACCGGTAGCAAACTCATAGCGACTGGCGAGAGGGAATGATATCTTTCCATTGGTTTACAGATTTCTCCAAAAAGACAGTATGTAATCATCCGTTCATTTGACAGGTAACTCCGCACATTCCGGAAATTTCCGTACATTTGCCGGAGTATGTACAGTATTTTAGGAAATGAATATCAAATCATTGAATATCAAAGGGCGGTTGTGGACGCTGGATGAGCCGTTCGTGATGGGGATTCTGAACGTGACACCGGATTCCTTTTACGAAAACAGTCGGATGCAAACGGAGGCGGCTATTCGTCGGCGGATAGAAACGATTCTGGCGGAAGGCGGCCGGATGATAGATGTCGGCGGTTATTCGTCCCGGCCGGATGCGGCGGATGTTTCCGTGGGGGAAGAGAGGCAGCGTCTGATGCCGGCTTTGAAACTGCTTAAAACACATTATCCGGATGCCGTCGTGTCGGTAGACACATTCCGGGCGGAGGTCGCGCGATGGGCGGTGGAGGAATACGGTGTGGCCGTCGTTAACGATATTTCCGGCGGTACGCTCGACACGCGGATGTTCGAAACGGTTGCGCAGTTGCAGGTGCCTTATGTCCTGATGCATACGCGCGGCACGCCCCAAACCATGCAGCAAATGACGGACTATGCGGACATGATAGAAGAAATCATGCGTTGTTTTGCGGAAAAGTTGCATACGCTCCGGCTGCTGGGCGTGAACGACGTCATCCTTGACCCCGGTTTCGGATTCGCCAAAACGCTGGAGCAAAATTACGAGCTGATGCGGCATTTACGTGAATTTGCCGTGTTTCAAACGCCGTTACTGGTCGGCATTTCCCGCAAACGGATGATATCCGGCCTGCTGAACGTGACGGTCGGGGAGAGTTTGAACGGGACGACGGTCCTCCATACGTTCGCCCTGCTCAATGGCGCGAACATCTTGCGGGTACACGATGTCAAAGCCGCCGTGGAAGCCGTGAAAATAACGAGTAAACTGAAAATCGAATCAATATGTTAGTTTCGTTTGGAATCAAGGACGCCATCGACATCCTTTTAGTTGCCTACTTTCTCTATCAAATCTACAAGTTGATGAAGAGTTCGGGCACGTTGGTGATATTCGGTGGTTTAGTGTCCGTCATTGTTGTATGGATACTGGTTTCGCAGGTATTGGAAATGCGTTTGATGGGTGTCATTCTGGACAAGTTCATCAATGTCGGCTTCATTGTGATCGTGATTCTGTTTCAGGACGATATCCGTCGTTTTCTGGTGGCGCTGGGATCGAACCGGGGCTGGAAATTTCTGATCCGGTTTTTCTCCCGGAAAGGAGAAGACCCCGTCAGTCAGTATATAGCGCCCGTCATTCTGGCCTGCTTGAATCTGGCAAAGACAAAAACAGGCGCCTTGATTGTGATCCAGAAAGAAATAGACTTAACGACATATATCCATACAGGCGAGATGTTTTCGGCGGAAGTGAATGCCCGTCTGATTGAAAACATCTTTTTCAAGAACAGTCCGTTGCACGACGGGGCAATGATTATCGTCAAAAACCGGATCAAGGCGGCCGCATGTATTTTGCCTGTGGCGCAACATGCCGGCATCCCCAAAGAGATGGGTTTGCGTCACCGTTCCGGACTGGGTATGTCGAGAGAAACGGATGCCATCGTGATCATCGTCTCCGAAGAGCGGGGTACCATTACAGTGGCGCACAGCGGAGTAATTACCAAACCGCTGTCAGCCGAGAACCTTCAGCAAATCCTCTCCGGAGAACAGCATGTGAAAAGTTATAGTTAAATAACCGGAAATTGGCAAATCGAGATGAAAAAAATCGGAGGATTCTGCCATCCTTACATAGCATTTTAATATTTTTGTGGCTCGGAAAGTAATCATAAACTGCGCGCGGTTGATTTTAGGAATAAAGAGGAAGTTCGTAGTTAGCAGGAAAGTGGTGTTATGACGGAAAGAAATAGAAATTACAGTTTGAGTGGACTGCTTTGTAATATTATGGAGCTACTGATCGCTATTATGCTCCTGACCTACCTGTTTTCACACAAAACCTTCCCGCGTGCCGTATAATTTCATTTTATAATAAATATTACAAGTAAAAATGACTGATTTAATACAGACAATCGTTGCCAGGGCAAAGGCAGACAAACAGCGTATTGTGTTGCCCGAAGGGACGGAGGAAAGGACGTTGAAAGCAGCAGACCGGCTGCTTGCCGACGAAGTGGCCTACATTACATTAATAGGCGACCCGAACGGGATTCATTCGTTGGCGACCGGTTTCGGACTGAAACATATCGACAGGGCCACTGTCATTGATCCGAAACAACATGCCCGAAAACAGACCTGCGCCGAACTACTGTTCCAATTGCGCCGGTCGAAAGGCATGACGCCGGAGAAAGCGGCCGTGTTGGTAGAAGATCCCTTGTATCTGGCGTGCCTGATGATCAAGGCCGGCGATGCAGATGGCGAAATTGCCGGAGCGCAGAATACCACGGGCGATGTCCTGCGTCCCGCGCTGCAAATCATCAAGACCGTACCCGGTATTTCCTGTGTATCGGGCGCTTTCCTGATGTTCCTGAAAGATAACACGTATGGCGACGACGGCATATTGGTATTTGCCGATTGCGCCGTATTGCCGAATCCGACGGCCTCCGAACTGGCACAGATTGCCGTTTCGACGGCTCAAACGGCAAAAGTGCTGGTTGGCGTGGAACCGCGCGTAGCCATGCTGAGTTTCTCGACCAAAGGCAGCGCCTCGCACGAGATGGTGGACAAGGTAGTGGAAGCGACCCGGCTGGCCAAAGAGATGCGGCCGGGATTGACGATCGACGGTGAGTTACAGGCCGATGCCGCGCTGGTGGAAAGCGTGGCGTGGAAAAAAGCCCCGGGAAGCGTGGTTGCCGGCAGGGCGAATGTGCTGATTTTTCCGTCGCTTGAAGTAGGGAATATTAGCTACAAACTGGTACAGCGGCTGGCCGGCGCCGAAGCGGTCGGACCGATCCTGCAAGGAATGGCGGCGCCGGTGAACGACCTGTCGCGCGGTTGTTCGACGGATGATATTTATAAAATGGTAGCGATAGCCTGTAATCAGGCTATCGGATTGAAAAATAATTAATATTCGATTTATGAAGACATTGGTTTTAAATTGTGGGAGCAGTTCGATTAAATACAAGCTCTTTGACATGACATCGGGAGAAGTGATGGCACAGGGCGGAATCGAACGAATCGGCTTAGCGGGCACGTTGCTGAAACTCACCACCCCGGAAGGGAAAAAAGTGATCATCGAAAAGGAAATTTCCGGTCACGAAGAAGGAATTGCTTTTATTTTGAGTGTACTGATGGACGAAACGTACGGCTGTATCAAGGATTACAGCGAGATTGGCGCCGTAGGGCATCGCGTTGTACACGGAGGCGAGACGTTTTCGAACAGCGCCCTGATTGACGATGAAGTAATAGCGAAGGTTCTCGAATGTTCGGAACTGGCGCCATTACATAACCCTGCCAATCTGGAAGGGATCTACGCCATTCGGAAAATCCTGCCGGGCACGCCGCAGGTGGCCGTTTTTGACACGGCGTTTCACCAGTCGATGCCCGATTACGCATACATGTACGGACTGCCCTACGAAACCTACGAGAAGTACGGTGTACGCCGTTACGGGTTTCACGGCATCAGCCACCGTTACGTGTCCTATCGCGCCTGCAAAATCTTAAACGTTCCCTACGAAGAACAGCGCATCGTCACCGCACATATCGGTAACGGCGGTTCGATTACGGCCATCCGGAACGGGAAATCCGTCGATACGTCCATGGGACTGACACCGGTCGAAGGATTGCTGATGGGTACGCGCTGCGGAGACGTGGATGCGGGTGTATTGCCTTTCATCATGAAAAAGGAGGGATTGGACGTGGCCGGCCTGTCTGATCTGATTAACAAGCGTAGCGGCGTGTGGGGTGTTTCGGGCGTGTCCTCGGACATGCGCGAACTGGAAGTCGCCTGTGTGGAAAACAATCCCCGCGCCCTGCTTGCCATGAAGATGTACATCTATCGCATCAAAAAATACATCGGCGCATATGCGGCCGTCTTGGGGGGCATCGACGTTCTGGTCTTCACCGGTGGCGTGGGAGAAAATCAGTATTCGTTACGCGCCGAAGTCTGCCGGAATATGGAATTTATGGGCTTAAAGCTGGATGAACCTGCAAACAGCGGCCTGCAGGGCAAGGAAATGGTCATCAGCATGCCGGACAGCAAGGTGACGGTACTCGTCGTACCCACCGACGAGGAATACATGATTGCTTCCGATACCCAAATGATTCTGCACCTGTAGCCGGCATTCGGGCATTTTTTGACTGTACAAACTGAAATATACATACTATACAAACTGGAATATAAATATGAAAACAACTCATTCAAGAAGAAAATTTCTGGCAACCGCCCTGACGGGAACCGTTGCCTCTATCGTTGCGCCGGTCGCCCTGCACGGAAAAGATGCAGAAAGTTTCACCGCGCCACAGGTCATCCCCGAACAAGCCTTCGGCGCCAACGACCGGATACGGGTTGCCGTGCTCGGTGTCAACGGTCGCGGACAGACTCATATCGAGGAAGTCATGAAACAGCCGAATGTGACCGTGGCTGCACTCTGCGACCCGGACATGATCATTCTGAAAAAACGGGCACAGTCGTTTGAAGAAACATACAAGCAGAAAGTCCTTGTCGAACAGGATTTCCGCCGGATCTATGACAACAAAGACATCGACGCCGTCACGCTTGCCACGCCGAACCACTGGCACGCCCTGCAGTCCATTCTCGCCTGCCAGGCCGGCAAGGACGTTTACGTCGAAAAGCCTGCTACGCATAATGTTTATGAAGGCAAGAAACTGATTGAGGCCGCTTACAGGTATAACCGCATCGTGCAACACGGCGTGCAGCTCCGCAGTTCCAAGTCCATCCGCGAAGCCATTCGCCTGCTGAACGAAGGCCTTATCGGACGGGTCTACATGGCGCGCGGGCTGGTGTATCGCTGGCGTCCCGACATCGGCAACCGGGGCGTCTCCAAAATCCCCGAAGGACTGGACTACGACCTCTGGTGCGGCCCGGCGCCCATGGCGCCCTTCACGCGCAACCTGGTGCACTACAACTGGCACTGGCACTGGAACTACGGCAATGGCGACGTAGGCAACCAGGGCATCCATGAAACCGACCTCTGCATGTGGGGACTGAACGTCGGCCTGCCCGAACGCATCACCTCCATGGGCGGCAAGTTCCTTTGGGACGACTGCAAAGAAGTGCCCGAAATCCAGACGTCGATCTATCATTATCCCCGGCAGAAGAAAATCATTCAGTTTGAAGTACGCAACTGGTGCACCAACCTCGAAGACGGCGCCGGCGTTGGCAATATTTTCTACGGCGACAAAGGATATATGGTCATCAAAGGCTACGGCGTGTACGAAACCTGGCTGGGCGAAAAGCGCGAAAAAGGCCCCTCCGGTGAGGATCCGAACGAACTGTCCGATCATTTCAAAAACTGGTTCGACGCGATCCGCGCCCGCGACATGAGCCTGCAAAACGGGCCTGTCGAAACCGGTCACCTCTCCTCGGCGCTGGCACACCTGGGCAATATCTCGTATCGGCTCGGCAGGCAGCTCACGTTCGACCCGGTAGCCGAGCGCTTTGTCGGAGACGGGGACGCCAATCAGATGCTCACGCGCGAATACCGTTCGCCCTATCTCCTACCCGAAAAAATCTGACCGATGAAAGCATATACGTATACTCTCTTCGGCATGATGGCGATCGGCGCGGCGTTGGCGGCACTGTCCGCCTGCGGGCAATCCCGGGGCATTGAAGTGCTCCCCGACGAAGCGCAGAAAAAGGTGGACGTGCGCTATAACGGACGGTTATTCACCTCCTACATTTATCCCGACGATTTGGAGAAGCCCGTCCTCTACCCGCTGTACACGGCGCAGGGGACGGTCGTTACACGCGGCTTCCCGCGCGACCCGCGTCCGAACGAGCGGATAGACCATCCGCATCACGTCGGCCTCTGGTTCAACTTCGGCGATGTCAACGGACTCGATTTCTGGAATAATTCCTATGCCGTTCCTGCGGAGCAAAAGACCGGTTACGGTTCCATCCGTCACCGCAGCATCCTTCTCGCGCAGAGCGGCGCAAAGGAAGGACGGCTGACCGTGGCGGCCGACTGGACGGATCACAGCGGGAAAACGCTCCTCCGCGACCAAACGGAATACATCTTCAGCGGCGAGGGCGACCGGCGCATCATCGAACGCATTACGACCCTGACGGCGCAGCAGGACACGGTGGTTTTCACCGATAATAAGGAAGGATTGATCGCCATTCGCGTGGATCGGGCGTTTGAAGAGCCGTCGAAGAATCCGGAACTGTTTCTGGATGCGAACGGCAACGAAACCCCTGTGCCGGTGATGAACAATGAGGGCGTCAACGGCGTATACCGCAACAGCGAAGGCCTGGAAAAGGGCGACGTATGGGGTAAACCGACACGGTGGGTCAGTCTGTCGGCCGAGAAGAACGGCGAAGCCATCACCCTCGCCATCCTCGACCACAAGGACAACCCCGGCTATCCGGCGCATTCCCATGCCCGCGGTTACGGCCTGTTCTCAACCAACAATCTGGGCAGCCGGGTGTTCGATCCGGCAGCCCCCCTGTTTGTCCTCACGCTGGCGCCCGGAGAATCGGTGACGTTTAAACACCTGATCGTCATCCGGACGAACGGCTACCTGACCGATGCGGACTTGAACAGCCTGGCGGAGGATTTTTGCAACCCTAACTGATGACGAATCCTAAGCGCTATGTCCACCTTACACCGAATCGGAGCCTGGCTGTATAAGAACTCGTTTACGCCCGGTTCCGACGATTATATTATCCGTCCGGTTTCCGAGCGTACGCTTGGCGTGAAAGAAATTTGCGAGACGGCCGTTTTGCGCGGCGGCGCCGATATCCCGGCTGTCGCGATGGAACATGCCGTCAACCTGTATCACGCCGAAATGGCTTATCAACTGTGCGACGGATTTTCCGTCAATACGGGATGGTACATGGCGGGACCTCAGGTGAGGGGTGTCGCAAACAGTCCTAAGGAACAATATGACAAGGAAAAGCATACCCTCCTGTTCGATTTTCATCAAGGTGCGCTCCTGCGCAGGGAACTCGAACAGGTGGAGGTTGAATTTCTCGGTCTTGCCGACACCGGCGCCGTTATTGAACAGGTAACCGACGTGCGCACCAGCTCGGTAAACGACCTGCTTACACCGAACCGTAACTTGAAAATTGCCGGATACAAAATCAAAATTGCCGGCAGCAATGCGGCCAACGGCGTCTATTTCATTAACCGGTCAACCTCCGAACGCATCAAGGTGGAGGAGGCGGACATCGTCGTGAACAATCCTTCGGAACTGATTGTAATCATCCCGGCGCTGGATCCCGGCGCCTATCTCCTGGAGGTAACGACGCAATATGCCGTCAGTTTTTTCTTGAAAGAACCGAGATCAACCCTGTTCGGCAGGGTATTAACAGTGAAGCAACCCATGTCCGGAACGTCTTAAGACGTCCGTCTAAACGGTCTTTGGATACTCGTCCAAACAGTCTTTAGACGGTCGTCTAAAGATCCTTTAGACGGGTGTCTAAAACCGGAAACAGAACAGGAATATATTTTAATAGAAAGCAAAGTGTATGAAACAGTATTTTAGAAATCTCAGACAACGCGCCGGTTACGGCGCAGGAACAATGGAGCCTGAAAACCATTACAAAAACGGGGCGAATCCGAAAAACCGGACAGGCAAGAACCACAACGCAAGTATAAATTATAAGCTGCTATCCATGATTGGTATCTTTCTGTGGAGCGCCTCATGCGCCCCGAAGACGGGATCGGGCGCGGCGTCCTCCGGAGACGAAGTGCGTTTAATCATACTCGACCCGGGACATTTCCATGCGGCGCTGGTACAAAAGACCTCCTATCCGCAAGTCGGCAACGAAGTCTATGTCTATGCCCCGGAAGGCGAAGACGTGGCAGAGTACCTGAAAAAAATCAAGGGCTATAACACGCGAGCCGAATCGCCCACACAGTGGGACGAAAAAGTCTATACCGGTGCGGATTATCAGGAGAAAATGCTGCGGGAGAAAAAGGGAAACGCCGTTGTGCTGGCCGGTAACAACGGCAAGAAAACGGATTACATCCGCCATGCCGTTTCCGCCGGTTTGAATGTGCTGTCCGACAAACCCATGGCCATCAGTACAGCCGATTTCGAACAGTTGAAGGAATGTTTTGAGATTGCCGGCAGGAATAAGGTGCTGCTCTACGACATCATGACCGAACGTTTCGAAATCACCACCCTGCTGCAACGCGCCTTTTCGAGACTGCCGGCCGTCTACGGGGAACAGCAGACGGGTACGCCCGACGACCCGGCCGTCACCAAAGAAAGTGTACATCACTTCTTTAAGACGGTTTCGGGCAATCCGTTGATACGTCCCGTCTGGTTTTTCGATACGGAACAGCAGGGCGAAGGCATTGTGGACGTGACAACGCACTTAGTAGACCTCGTACAGTGGGCTTGTTTTCCGGAGCAGATCATCCGTTACGGGACAGACATTGAACTGCTGGACGCCAACCGCTGGACAACCTCACTCTCGCCCGCTCAGTTCAAGGAAGTGACAGGCCGGGATACGTATCCCGACTATCTGCGGAAGGATGTCCGCGACGACACGCTTCAAGTTTATGCCAACGGCGACATCACCTACCGGATCAAGGGTATACACGCCAGGGTGTCGGTGATATGGAACTACACTTACCCCGAAGGCGGCGGCGACACGCATTATTCCGTGATGAAAGGCAGTAAGGCGCACCTGATCATCGAACAGGGAAAAGAACAGAACTACAGGCCGGTTCTGTCGATCCGCATGGCGCCGGGGATGGATCCGGAAGCCTGCGAAAAAGACCTGTTGAATGCCTTGACGGGCATTACGGAACAATATCCGGGCGTCAGCCTGCACAAGCTGAAAGACGGCCTCTGGCAAGTAATCGTTCCGGAGCATTATCACAACGGTCATGAAGCGCATTTTGGTCAGGTAACGGCAAACTTCCTGTCTTTCCTGACGGAAGGCGCCTTGCCGGTATGGGAAGTGCCTAACATGCTGGCCAAATACTACGTGACGACGCACGCACTGGAATTGGCAAAGAGAAAATAACGCATCTTCGTTTGATGATTAATGGTCAATGATTATGCTTTTCGTTGTTTGAAGTTGTGAGATGGAAACAGGGTGGTGTTTTTTTGAATCATTGAACGGCCTGTTTGGTGCAGCAAGGGTGAATTGCTGTCATTTCAAACAGGCCGTTCAATGATTCAAAAGGTCAACGATTCCCGGCAGACAACCCTTGTGTCAATGCAGAACATAACGCTCCCCACAAAGTCACAGCAGTATATATATGAAGCACAAGACCATCCCGTGAAGAGTAAGTGACTACCGAATATTTGCCCGAATAATGCCGGCCGGAAGCGTGATGACCCGTTCCTTTTGATTGCGGAAAATGGTCATTTGCTGCGATTCCTTCAAGTTGACTCCGGCAATGGCATTGAAAAAGTCGGTCAGGTTGTTAACCGGCTTGCCTGCAAATCCCAGAATCACATCGTTCGACCTGAGATAGTCGTTCAAAGGCGCTCCCCAGGCTGCTACGGCAATGACGTAGACACCCCGTTCCGAATCCATTCCGGTGGCCGACCGTTCGCCGAGACTTTCCAGGTTTTTGATTTGTACGCCTTCCCAGGTAAGTCTTTCAGAATCGGAGACGCCGGCATTCTGTACCGGAACAGGCATGATCGGTCGTTCGGCCAGCGCTTTCAAGCGTTCGGATACTACGCCGAATCGATCCATGTCGAAATTCTGGAAGCCCATGCGGAAAATTTCCGTCGCCTCGCCGGATACCCGGAAATCACCCGACGCCGGATCAACGAAGGGTACTTTGGAAACAAGGGAATGCATGTCCGTACCGTATTCCCGTGCAACTTTCCATGTGAGGCTGTCGGCAAAGATATTGTAGTCAATCAGCGTGCCTTGGGTATCATATCCGGAAGGCGGTTGAGGTTCATAGGGCAGCAGGACGATGTTGCGCGTAAAGACGGTACTGTTTTCTCTGAAGCATACGTGACGGTGCAGGGTATTGTTGATGATGATATTGTTTTCCACTACGCGATAGAATCCCTCCCGCAGTTTCAGCCCTCCGTTCAGGCAAAGATTGTTGTAGATATGGTAATTGGTGGAACCGTCGTCGAGGTCGATGTCCCATCCGCGGTCGCAACGAAACCGATTGTTGCGTATTTGTACCGTTTCGATGGCGTCGGCCAAAATCAGATCCTTGTGGTCGGTTGTCAGCAGGGAGTCGAGCATTTGGCGATCGGGATGCCAGTAGCGATCTCTGCCCCAGGAATTGAATGAGCCGTGATCACCTGTTTCCCTGACGGTGTTGAAGACGTCGTTAAATTCAAGGACATGTCCGCCCCAGGTACCTTCACTGATGTTGATTCCGGCACGCGGCGTGTCGTAAATGCTGTTGTGGCTCACCGTGATGGCACGGCACATCGAAAGTTCCACGCCCGTAATCTGTTTCTCATAAAGCCCGATGCGATGAATCAGGTTGTCATCAACGCGGCAGTCGGCGGGGTAGTTGTCCGACTTGGGGCCTTGCGCCCGGTCGATTTCCGCCGCAGGAACAAACTGCGGGTATGCGAAGCTCGGGGATCGCACGGCTCCGGGATCGCCTGTGAAACAGACGGCGCTGGCGCCGATATGGGTAAAATGCGAGCCGGACACTTCGCCGTGGCGGTTGTAGTTACTGAAAAAGACGGCATTTCCCCCAAGATTGTACAGATTACAGTTTTTCAGGCTGCAATGTTCCGTTCCTTCGAGAAATACGGCGCCACCGCGGTAGATGGTCCAGTCGGAGCGGAGCAGAGGTTCATAGGGTTCCATGAACGTGCGTAGCGTTTGCGTCAGGTCGATTCCTTCGACGGTGATGTTACGCACGGGTGTCGAAATATCTCCGCGAAACTCTATCAGGCACTTGATTTGCGGGCTTTCAAAAGACGCACTGTTCACCTCTTCGCCGTCAAGCGGATAATAATAAAGCGTCGATTGTCCGGCGTCGTAGAACCATTCGCCGGGAGCATCCAGTTCTTCAAAGATGTTTTCTACCATCCGGTTGGCGACATGCAGCCCGGAAGGTCGATTGTTTTGCCAGCCGCCTTCCATCAAGAGATTGCCCTTCCTGTCTTTACCGGTAATCCGGTAATGGAAATCACCCCAGTCGTGGCCGTGCATGGCATGGAGATAGCCTCCGGCAGGATTTTTCCATGTTTTTACCCGTTCCGGCGCCGTTGCATCGGCAGCCGTTCCGTTGAAACGGATGGCCTCCGGATCATAGTTCGGATAACGCGCCATGGGGCGTATTTCACCGTTTACCACCAGCATATCCATCAGCGGACGCCCGGCAATACGGGTTTTCAGGATTCCTTTCCTGTGCGGTTGCCATTGCAGGCTGTCCAGCGCGATGCTCCCGCTGAATATCACCTTCTCGCCCGGAAAGGCGCGAATCACTAAGGATTTGTCTGATGTGCCGTCCTGCGGAGCAAACCGGAGGGGAGCGGCAAGCCGGTAGGTGGCTTCCCGCAGGATAATGGCAACTTCGCCCTGCGTTTCCCGGGCTTCGGCTTGCGCTTTTTCGATCGTCCGGAAGGGACGTTGGCGGCTTCCGTCGTTGTTGTCATTGCCGGAAGGCGATACGTAAAACTGCGTTTGCGCTTGCAGAACGGCAAATGCGGTAACCTGTAGCAGGAGAAAAATGCTCATCCATCTTGTTCTATTCTTTTTTGTCATGACTGTATACGTTTATAAGTTCATTTCGTTGATCAATCGTATCTGTTCAAAAACAGCGTCAAATATACGGCATATATTGACTCAGCCTGAATTTCGGAGGAGAAAAGACAAAAAAGCAGTAAGGGATGGGAAATCCTGAAGATTGCGTTTTTGTCTTTCCCTGCCCGATATTTCGTCTCTCGTGCCTTTAAGCAGTGAAAAAAGAATGTCCGGGGCGGGTATCTTTTCTTCTCCGGCATCCGGCAGTACGTTCAATTCTGTTTTGTCCAGGGATATTTGGTCAGAAAATCGAAGTCGCGGCGGCAGGATGCGAATATGTCGCCTCCCGTTTCCTGTTCGACGGTCAAGTC
>JAITAY010000060.1 GCA_031283915.1 Tannerella sp. | reverse complement strand
AGAAAATCCTGGCTTCGAGCAACAAATTTCATGCTCGGAGCTTGGAAATCCTGGCTTCGAGCAACAAATTCCAGGCTCGGAGCCAGGATTTCCTGGCTTCGAGCAACAAACGCCTCGCTTTTACTGACAAACGCCTCGCTAAAAGAGACCAAATGTCAGTCAAAAGCATTTAAGCCCTGCTTCGAGAGGATAAAAAACGGTCATTTTTTGATCTTCAGCAGCATGGTTGACAGACCTTCGGAATATTTGACCTGAAACAGCTTGTCCGAAGTGGAACAGATGAAATAGTATTCAACGCCGCCGGGCAATGATTCCATCATCTGCACGGCCTTCTCCGGTCCCATCGCCATGCAGGCCGTGGCGTATGCATCGGCCGTCATGCAGTCGGATGCGATGATGCTCGCACTGAGGATCGCCTGTTCGGAGGGATAACCGGTTCGCGGGTCAATGGTATGCGCATACCGTTTTCCGTCTTTCTCATAAAAATTCCGGTAATTTCCGGAGGTCGCCAGTCCGCATTTGTTGCATAGCTGCACGATGCCGTTTATCCGGGTATTTGTTCCGTCCGGGTCGTCTTCCGGTTCATTAATGCCCGCGCGCCAGCAATGCCCGTTGGGATTGAGGCCGTTCACGGCTACTTCGCCGCCAATATCCACCATGTAATTCACAACGCCTTCCCGTTCCAGCAAACCGGCAATGACATCGCAGGCAAAGCCTTTGGCTATGGCAGAGAAATTCAGCATCATCCGAGGGTCGTCTTTCACGACCCGATTGTTTTCCAGACGGATCTTCCGGTAACCGACAAACGTCAGCAGACTGTCGACCATCTGCTGCGAAACGCTGTCTTTCCGCTCAAATCCGAATCCCCACAGGTTGATCAGCGGAGCTATCGTTACGTCAAACATGCCGTCCGAACGTGCCGATATTTCCATCGCTTTGTTGAATACGGTTGCAAACCATTCGTCTACTTCCACATCCTCATTACGGTTGACCTTCGCCAGTATCGAATTGGGATTGAACGGATTCAGGGAAAGATTAAACGCCTGTAACTCCGCGTCGATTTTGTCCGTCAGCAATTGTTCCGACTGATATTTGATGTGATATACGGTATGAAACACCGTACCGCTTTCTTCGTAATAAGGCGTCTGTTGTTTGCATGATACTCCCAAACAGCACGCAAACAGGAATAAAATCCATTTTTCCATCTGTATTTTCAAATTAAAAACGTTGCAAAAATAGTCATTTGGATGTGATTCCGTCAGGGTAAACCCATCTTAATTTAGGAGAGATGCCTGACATAGCCGCTCGAAAAAATCCTTTGATTTACATGTTATACCGCGTGCAGTATAGTTTTGTGCAAAAACAGGCAGTTAGTAGCTGGTAGAATAGTAGCTGGTAGAATAGTAGCCGGCAGTTCTGTGATACGACGAAGCTGTTCGCTCAAACCCTCACGTTTACGCCTTTCCCTCCAACGGCCGCTTGCCTGCCAACCGCCCTCTACTTACTACTAACTACCAGCTACTAACTACCCCTTTATGCATAGAATGATACCGCGTGCAGTATAAGCAGGATGCGTTTGCTTTGGTGATTCCGTATCACTTTCATACGCCAATCCTTCTGTTTTGATAAGAAACTTCCTCATTTTGGTCAATATACCCGTAAAACTATTGACAGGCAGTATAGGGAACATTACTTTTGCGACATAGACATAATACTTCATAATTAGTCTTTTAGTGGTAAAAGGTAAATGGTTAATGCAGAAAATCCGAGACGTGACGTCTGGGATTTTTTGTTTTTAGGCGTGCCGGATTCGATTTTTTTGTACTTTTACGCCGGTTTGTTCATCAATTACTTTTTTAATTCAACATGAATGATAAACGCATTAATTCTTAGATAAAATGAAAACGATTATTACAATTCTCCGAATAGTTGTGGGATGGCATTTCCTGTATGAAGGAACTGTCAAATTATTCGCTGACTGGACTTCAGCCGATTACCTGAATAATACACACAGCTTTCTGGCCGGTTTTTATCAATGGCTGGCCGCTTCGCCCGTCAGACTGGAGGTGGTGGATTTCCTGAACATCGCCGGGCTGATTCTTGTCGGACTGTCTCTGTTTTTCGGGCTGTGGAGCCGCTGGTCTTCCGTTGGCGGCGCCCTGATGCTTGTACTGTATTATTTTGCCTATCCACCGTTTGGCATTTCCTTAGCGCTCGACGCTCACGAAGGCAGCGTCTTCGTGGTCGATAAACTGCTTGTGGAAGCGGTTGTACTTGTTTTTCTGACGTTCAGCAGGGAACAGGGGTATGGACTGGACGCTTTCATCCGCAACCTGCAAAAGAAAAAACAGCGTGCGGATGACCGTCTTCCGGAGGAAATCGAGTTGCATGAGCCGAACACGCGTCGCGAAGCGCTGAAAAACCTGATCTCCCTTCCGGTACTTGGCGGACTGGGCTGGGGCGCCTGGCGAACGACGAAGGCGTATGGCATGGATGTGATGTCGGGTGCAACTATCCAGGTCAACCGGGTCGCATTGAGCGAACTGAAAGGCGAACTGCCGAAAGGCAAACTTGGCGAACACCAATTGAGCCGGTTGATTCAGGGTGGCAACCTGATTGGCGGCTGGGCACATGCACGCGACCTGATTTACGCCGGGTCTCTTTTCAAGGCATACAATACCGAGAAAAAAATCTATGAAACGCTGATGCTGTGCGAACAGGCCGGGATCAACTGTATCAACATCGGCTTTCCGACCGTACAGGTGATGGCCAAATACAAAAAGCTGACCGGCAGTAAAATCAAGGTGATTACGCAAGTGGGTATCAAGGAAAAAAGCAAGGATATTTTCGAGGATGTCACGTTTGCCGTAGACAACGGAATGGATATAATCCAGTTGCAGGGGAACTGGTGCGATTGGTTGGTGCGCGACGGCCGGCTGGAAATCGTCAACGGGTTAATGGAACGCATCCGCAGTCACGGAATCGTGGCCGGCATGGGCGCACATACGATTGACTCGTTTATTATCTGCGAAGAAAACGGGATTATTCCCGATTACTACATGAAGACGATGCACCACGACAATTACTGGTCGGCTCATCCGCGCGAAAACCGTCGTCCTTTTGAAGTAGACGGCGAAGCAAGTAATGACCACAACAGGTTTCATGATAATTGCTTCTGCCCGTTTCCCGACCGTACGGTCGAATTTGTCAACCGCACCAAAGTGCCTGTCATGGGCTTCAAAGTGCTTGCCGCAGGCGCGATTCCTCCTGATGACGGCTTCAAATGGGCGTTCGAGAATGGCGCTGATTTCATCTGCGTCGGCATGTTTGATTTCCAGGTGGTGGACGACGTGAACATCTGCATCGAAACGCTTCAAAAGCTGGAAAACAGAAAACGGGGCTGGTATTCCTGATCAATTCGTCAAAAGTTTGCTGTGATGATAGTAATTGCTACGGTGATAAAGGCTTGGATTATGAGTCGAAGTAAAGGAACCTCTTGCAGGGAAACTGCAGGATGAACCTTTCTTCATCCTGAAAATGCGTGTATACTCCGGTATGCGCGCATTTTCAGTCTTTGTACGGCAAAAAACATCTCCTGTAAAAAGGTATGGTTTATTTCCGGACAGCTCTTAACGCATATTATTTTACAGTGGCGCCCTCTCCGGTACGATTTTTGAACATCTCATCAAAAAGCCATACCTTTGTTCGGTAAAATATCTTATAATCCTATGATAGTATTCTTTCAATCTCAGGCAAAGACAGTACTGGCGGTAGAAACGGCATCCGTTTTCACGCAGGAAGAAATCGCCAGATTAGTCTGGTTATTCGGCGGCGCGACGCCCGTCGCAGCAGAAACGGTAACAGGGTGGTACGTCGGACCGCGGTGTGAAATGATTTCCCCCTGGAGCACGAATGCGGTGGAAATCATGCAAAACATGGGCATTACCGGCATCTCGCGCATCGAAGAATATACTCCGGCCACGTCGGGTGAAGCGGAACACGACCCCATGCTCCAGCGCATCTACAACGGGCTGGACCAAACCCTCTTCACCGTCGGCAAACATCCCGACCCCATCCTGTACGTCGACGACATCGCTGCCTTTAATGCACAGGAAGGCTTGGCTTTGAGCGACGACGAAGTCGCCTACCTGAACGGGGTCAGCCGCAGAATCGAACGCAAACTGACGGACAGTGAGGTCTTCGGCTTTTCGCAGGTCAATTCGGAACACTGCCGGCACAAAATTTTCAGCGGCGTTTTCGTCATCGACGGCGTAAAGAAGGAAAGTTCGCTGTTCGACCTGATAAAGAAGACTTCGGCGGAAAATCCCAACAAATTAGTGTCGGCTTACAAGGACAATGTCGCTTTCAACGAAGGGCCTGTCATCGAACAGTTCGCCCCCCTCGAAGGCGATCAGCCCGGTTTCTATGGCGTCAGGAAAATACAAACCGTGCTGTCCCTGAAGGCCGAGACGCACAATTTCCCCACAACCGTCGAACCGTTCAATGGTGCAGCTACCGGCACGGGCGGTGAAATACGCGACCGTCTGGGCGGTGGCAAAGCTTCGCTGCCCGTCGCGGGAACGGCCGTGTACATGACTTCTTACCCCCGTACCGACGGCGTGCGCGAGTGGGAAAAAATACTTGACCCGCGCCCCTGGCTTTACCAGACGCCTGAACAGATTCTGATTAAAGCTTCGAACGGTGCCTCCGATTTCGGCAACAAATTTGGACAGCCGCTCATCTGTGGCTCTGTTCTGACTTTTGAACACAAAGAAAGCGGAAAGAGCTATGCCTACGACAAAGTCATCATGCTGGCCGGAGGCGTCGGCTACGCCAACCGGCGCGACGCACTGAAGGGCGTTCCGGCACCGGGCGAAAAGATTATTATTCTCGGCGGCGACAACTATCGCATCGGCATGGGTGGCGGCGCCGTCTCGTCCGTCGACACAGGCCAGTATGCCAGCGGCATTGAGTTGAATGCCGTCCAGCGGGCGAACCCCGAAATGCAGAAACGTGTGGCGAATGTCATCCGTACCCTGGCCGAATCGGATGACAATCCGATTGTCTCCATCCACGACCACGGAGCCGGCGGACACCTGAACTGTCTCTCCGAACTGGTGGAAACGACCGGCGGGCATATCGACATGAGCAAACTGCCCGTGGGAGACCCAACCCTTTCTGCCCGCGAAATCATCGGCAACGAAAGCCAGGAACGGATGGGGCTGCTGGTCGACGAAAAGAATGTCGAACGCATCCGACGCATCGCCGAACGCGAACGTGCACCCATCTACGTTGCAGGAGAAACGACCGGCGACATGAAATTCGTGTTCGAACAGGCCGATGGCGCGAAACCGATAGACCTCCCGCTCGAATACATGTTCGGCAAGCCGCCGCGCACGGTGATGACCGGCCACACGGTCGCGGAAAACCGTCGCGCAGTCGCTTACGAAACCTCCCGACTGTCTCATTATATAGAAAATGTACTTCAACTCGAAGCCGTCGCCTGCAAGGACTGGCTGACAAACAAGGTCGACCGTTCCGTCACCGGACGGGTAGCCCGCCAGCAATGCCAGGGCGAATTGCAACTGCCCCTGAGCGACTTGGGCGCCGTGGCGCTGGATTTCCGGGGAGAAGCGGGGATGGCAACCTCTATCGGTCATGCGCCGCAGGTGGCGCTGGTTGATCCTGCGGCCGGTTCGGTGATGGCCATTGCCGAGGCGCTGACGAACATCGTTTTTGCCCCTTTGACCGACCGCTTGGCCGGTGTATCGCTCAGCGCCAACTGGATGTGGCCGTGCCGCAACGAAGGCGAAGACGCCCGCCTGTACACCGCCGTCGAGGCCGCCTCCACCTTTGCCTGTGCACTGGGAATCAATATCCCGACCGGCAAGGATAGCCTTTCCATGACGCAGAAATACGGTCGGGAAAAAGTCCTTTCGCCCGGAACGGTGATTATCTCCGCCGGCGCCGAAGTGAGCGACGTGAAGAAAATCATTTCGCCGGTTTTGGTGCAGGACGCCCCTGTGTACTATATAGACTTTTCTTCCTGCGCATTGAAATTGGGCGGTTCGGCTTTCGCACAGGCGTTGAACTGTCTGGGCGACGAAACGCCGACCGTGAAGGATGCCGGTTATTTTCGCGACGCTTTCAATGCCGTACAGGAAGCCGTCGACAAAGGCTGGATACTGGCCGGACATGATATTTCGGCCGGCGGAATGATTACGGCCATGCTGGAGATGTGCTTCGCCAACGTAGCCGGCGGACTGGAAGTGAATCCGGATGCACTGACAGAACCGGATATTGTAAAAATCCTGTTTGCCGAGAATCCGGGCGTGCTTGTACAGGTTCGGGAGAAGGAAGCGTTTGAGGCGTATCTGAAAAAAGTCGGTATTGATTATACTGTTATTGCCCATCCTGTTGCCGACCGCTGTGTGCGGGTATTCAAAGACGGGGCACAATTCCACTTCGACATCGACCGCCTGCGGGATATCTGGTACTCCACCTCGTACCGGTTAGACGTGAAACAGAGCGGGAGCGTCTGCGCCGGAAAGCGTTTTGAAAATTACAAACGGCAGCCGCTGACGTTCCGCTATCCGGAAGGTTTTACGGGCAAACTGGCCGCATATGGACTTTCGGCCACCCGTCGCGAACCGTCGGGCATTCGGGCTGCCGTCATTCGCGAAAAGGGTTCGCAATGCGAACGCGAAACGGCGTATGCACTCTACCTGGCCGGTTTCGACGTGAAGGACGTACACATGACTGATTTGGCCGCCGGCCGCGAAACGCTGGAAGACGTGAATTTCATTGTCTTTTGCGGAGGATTTTCCAATTCCGACGTCCTGGGTTCGGCGAAAGGCTGGGCTGGCGGATTCCTGTATAATGAACAGGCTAAAGAGGTGATAAAACGCTATTACGCCCGTAAAGACACGCTGAGTATGGGCATCTGCAACGGCTGTCAGCTGATGGCCGAGCTGGAATTGCTTTATCCCGAACATGAACAAAAGCACAGGATGCTTCACAACGATTCGCACAAGTTGGAGTCGGCATTTGTCACACTGGAGATACCGGAGAATCATTCCGTCTTGTTCGGTTCGTTGAGCGGTTCAAAATTAGGTGTCTGGGTGGCTCACGGCGAAGGGAAATTTTCGTTTCCTCACGACGAAAAAGCCTACCACATTGTGGCGCAGTACGCTTACGACGGTTACCCCGCCAATCCGAACGGTTCGCCGCGGGCTGTGGCAGGTCTCTGCTCGGCCGACGGTCGTCATCTGGCCATGATGCCTCATCCCGAACGGGCGATTTTCCCGTGGCAATGCGGTTATTATCCGGAAAACCGACATAAGGACGAAATTACGCCCTGGATAGAAGCATTTGTCAATGCCCGACGATGGATAGAGTAGCAAAATGACATAAAATGATGGCAATATGACAGTTCCCGTATCAAAAAATATTCATTTTTATAAAGCTGAGATTTAAGGTTTTGCCCGAACTTAAATTCGCATACCGAAATATTTTTATACACATTTGATGTAGGGATAAAATATTGTTTTCAAGCTTGTTGAATCCGTCTTTATGGCGAAGTTAAAAGATTTACATATCTTCTTGATATGAATAATTAACTGATCAGCCCTTCATTTTTTACTCTTGTTGTGTAAATATTAAACTAAAACATACTACATTTGTGTTATCAAAGAATAAGTCCTGGAAGGCAGTTAAAAAATAATGTGTCTGAAACGAGATGGAGATAACTGTTATTACGGGATTTTAGAGTTATGAGCATGTATTTTTACGAATAGTCACGATGAAAAAGTCAATGATTTGGCTACTTGCCGTTGTCATGGGATTTGCATTTGCAGGTTTGCTTTACCTGCAGGTAAACTATGTCAGCATTATTCTGAAAACCAGCAACGAACTGTTCGATTCGACAGTCAAACGTTGCCTGGAGCAGGTATCCGGCGCTTTGGAACATGACGAGGCCCGTAAATATATGGAAGAAGATATGAATTATTTCAGGTATAAAAATGCGCCGAGTAAACAAAGTTTGAACCGGACGATCACCGCGGAAAGCAGTTATCATTTTCAGATCACGGAGTCGAATGGCGTCATTCAGCAGTTTGAGATGAACCATAGCGGTATTTCTCAAAAAGATGTTTCTCCGAAAGATGCCATCGTCAAGGAATCGGAAGAATATCAGAAGAATTTGTGGAAACGATACCAGCATCAGGCCGGATTGCTTGAAGATGTGGCCTATAACATGCTTTACACCGCACACATGAAACCGATTGAGAAACGGGTGGATTTCAATACGCTGAATAATTATCTGAAAACGGAACTGGTGAATAACGGCCTGAATATCCCGTACATCTGCATGGTGGTGAATAAGGATAACGAGATTGTATATCAGAACGAAGCGTTCGAGAAACCGCCCAAACTGGCGGAGATGCGTACGGTCGTTCTGTTTCCGAACGATCCGCCTTCGAAACAGAATTATCTCAAAGTGTATTTCCCGACGAAGAGCGCCTACATATCGAGTTCGATCTCGTTTCTGGTACCTTCGGCGATTTTTTCGGGGATTCTGCTGCTGACGTTTACCTTTACGATTTACGCGATCTTCCGTCAGAAAAAACTGTCGGAAATGAAAAATGATTTCGTAAATAATATGACGCATGAGTTGAAAACGCCGGTTTCGACGATTTCGCTGGCTACGCAAATGCTCAGGGATACGGATATTACGAAAAATCCCGAGGTGTTCAGGCATATATCCGGCGTGATCTATGAGGAAACCAAGCGACTGGGTTTTCTGGTGGAAAAAGTGCTTCAAATCTCACTGTTTGAGAGACAGAAAGCGACGCTCAAACTCAAGGAACTGGATGCGAATGACCTTCTGGCAGGCGTGGCAAGTACGTTTGCGCTGAAAGTGGAGAAGTATGGCGGGACGATTGACATCGACCTGCAGGCGGAAAATTCGGCCATCTATGCCGACGAGATGCACATCACGAATGTTCTGTTCAACCTGCTGGACAATGCGGTAAAGTACAGACGAACGGATGTGTCGCTCCAGCTGATGGCGCGAACAAGAAATGAAAACGGGAAATTGTATATTTCCATTGAAGACAATGGCATCGGCATCAGGAAAGAATATTTGAAAAAGATTTTTGACAGGTTCTACCGGGTGCCGACGGGCAATGTGCATGATGTGAAGGGGTTTGGCCTCGGGCTGGCGTATGTCCGGAAGATCGTGGAAGATCACGGCGGCTCCATCCGTGCCGAACAACAGGATGAAGGAACGATTGGAACAAAGTTTATTATTATTTTACCTCTAATTAAAAACAAGTAACTATGGAAGAAAAATTGAAGATCTTCTTTTGTGAAGATGATGAGAACCTGGGTATGCTTTTGAGAGAATACTTGCAGGCAAAAGGGTTTATAACCGATTTATTCTCCGATGGAGAAGCCGGTTATAAAGGGTTTACGTCAAGTTCGTATGACTTGTGCGTACTGGATGTGATGATGCCGAAGAAAGACGGCTTTACGCTGGCACAGGAAATTCGCTCCATCAATTCGGATATTCCCATTATTTTCCTCACGGCCAAAACGATGAAGGAAGATATTTTGGAAGGATTCAAGCTGGGTGCGGACGACTATTTGACCAAACCGTTCAGCATGGAAGAACTGTTGCTGCGTATCGAAGCCATTCTGCGGCGTGTAAAAGGCAAAAAGCTCAAAGATGTACCGTTCTACAAACTGGGGAATTTCACTTTTGATACCCAGAAACAGACGTTGACCATCGGCTCGGAAGTGACCAAGCTGACAACGAAAGAATGTGAGTTGCTGAGTTTGCTTTGCGCCCATGCTAACGAGATTCTGGAACGCAACTATGCGCTGAAGACGATCTGGGTGGATGACAATTACTTCAATGCGCGAAGCATGGATGTGTATATCACGAAATTGCGCAAGCTCTTGAAGGCAGATCCGGACATTGAGATCATCAATATCCACGGAAAAGGCTACAAGTTAATCACCCTTTCCGGTGAGGAACAGGCACGCGAAGACGGAATTGAATTGTAAGAATGAATTAATTAACAGAAGAGGTAAAGGGCTGTCCGCTTCCGGACAGCCCTTTTTTATTGCCTGAGCTTGGGGGGTGGACGTCTACACGGCGTCTGCCGACGTTCGCACGGCGTTTGCTGACTTCAGCATATCATTTGCTGACTTCAACACGATGTTTGTTGACTTCAGCATAACATTTGCTGACTTCAACACGGCGTTTGCTGACTTCAACACGGCGTTTGCTGACTTCAGCATGACGTTTGCTGACTTCAACACAACGTTTGCTGACTTCAGCATGACGTTTGCTGACTTCAACACGATGCATGTTGACTTCAGCATTTCGCATGTTGAAGTCAACATGAGGCTTGTTGACTTCAACATTTCGCTCAAAATCGTCTGCAATCCGGATGAAATGTACGGTTATTATTCAGACAATCACCTGCATCGAACTCCCGTTATACTTTGCACGGGACAGAGACAGGATCTGCGGCCTGCGGAAGCAGAAGCACATCTCACAACATGGTACCGTGTGAAGTACAACTGCGATCTGTCAACTCATATAATGCAGCGATGGTTTGTTTGAGCACCGGATGTTGCAGCGAGGGGGCAATCTCGGCTAAAGGCTGCAGGACAAATGTCCGCCGATGCATTTGGGGATGAGGCAGGATCAGGCCGGATTGTTCCAGGATGAATTGATCATAGAGGAGGATATCTATGTCGATCAGGCGATCCTGATAGGCTGATCCGCAGGTTTTGGCGGTACGTCCCAGGTCGCGTTCGATTTGCAGGATGGAGGAGAGCAATTCCTGCGGCGGAAGTGCTGTTTCCAGTTGAGCGGCGGCGTTCAGGAAGGGATGAGACGAATCATAGCCCCACGGCGCGGTCTCGTAAAAACGGGAAAGGGCAAGAAGATGTCCCGCCCTTTCGCCCAGCAGCCTCGCCGCTGCCATCAGTTGCTGCCGTCTGTTGCCGAGATTGGCGCCCAAACTCAGATACGTGATTGCCATCCGGAGGTCTGTCGTTGTATGATTACAGGATCAGCATCGCGTCGCCGTAGGCGCAAAACTTGTATTTCTCCTTGATGGCCACCTGGTACGCAGACATCGTCAGTTCATAGCCGCCAAACGAAGCCGTCATCATCAACAGGGTCGAAAGCGGCAGGTGGAAGTTGGTAATCATCGCATTGGCTATGCTGAACTCGTAAGGATGAAAAATAAATTTGTTTGTCCAGGCGTCGAATGCTTTGAGGTGCCTGTCGGTGCTTACCGACGACTCAAGCGCCCGCATGACGGACGAACCGACGGCACAGATGCGGCGCCCCTTGTCGATGGCCGTATTGACGGCGTCCGCCACTTCCCGGCCGATAATAACCTGTTCGGAATCAATCTTGTGTTTCGACAAGTCTTCCACGTCAATTTCGCGGTAGTTTCCCATGCCGGAATGAACGGTCAGGAAAACGAACTTGCTGTCCTTGATTTCCAGCCGTCTCATCAACTCCCGACTGAAGTGCAGACCGGCTGCCGGAGCCACTACGGCGCCTTCTTCCGTCGCATAAATGGTCTGGTAGCGTTCGGCATCCTCGGGCTGCACCGGACGGTCGATGTACTTGGGCAACGGCGTTTCGCCCATGGCATAAAGCGCTTTCTTAAACTCCTCATGCGAGCCGTCATACAGGAAACGCAAGGTCCGTCCGCGCGAAGTCGTGTTGTCAATCACTTCGGCAACCATGGAGTCATCGTCTCCGAAATACAGTTTGTTGCCAATCCGGATTTTCCGCGCCGGGTCTACCAGCACGTCCCACAGGTGGAGATTGGGATTCAACTCGCGCAACAGGAACACCTCGATCTTCGCGCCCGTCTTTTCCTTGTTCCCGTACAAACGGGCGGGAAATACCTTGGTATTGTTCATGACAAACAAATCTCCGGCGCCAAAATAGGTTATCAGATCCTTGAATATCTTGTGCTCGATCTTACCGGTTTTCCGGTGTATCACCATCAGGCGTGATTCATCCCGGTGAGGCGCCGGATACATTGCAATCAAATTCGCCGGCAAATTAAATTTGAATTTAGACAGTTTCATCTTCTATTGTTGTTTTTGTTATTATATCCTCCAAGAAATCATCTATCCGGTCGGTCGACAGGCACATGTCCAGCGTCACGTTTCCGATCCGCGTACGCTGCAATGCCGTCAGATGCGCGCCGGAATGCAGCGCAATACCAATGTCGCGCGCCAGTGCACGGATGTATGTGCCCTTGCTGCAAACGACCCGGATTTGGATCACCGGCAAGGCGCAGGTCAGCAGTTCAATCTCGTCGATGACCAGCGTTTTGGCCTTGAGCGGCGCCTCCCTGCCCTTTCGCGCCAGTTCATACGCCCGTTTCCCGTTAATCTTGCAGGCCGAAAAGACCGGCGGCACCTGCCGGATTTCACCCGTAAACTTCGCCAGCGCCTCCAGCACCATCTCGCAAGTGATATGATCGACCGGATACGTCCGGTCTACTTCCTTTTCCAGGTCGAACGAAGGCGTCGTCTCGCCCAGCTTGAGCGTAGCGACGTATTCTTTAGCCTGGTATTGAAATTCCTCAATCCGCTTGGTCGCTTTCCCTGTGCATACAATCATAACGCCCGTCGCTTTCGGATCCAGCGTCCCGGCGTGTCCTACCTTGATTTTCCGCACGTTCAGCTTGTGCGAAAGCTTGTGGCGAAACTTGTTTACCAAATCGAACGACGTCCAGTCGAGCGGCTTGTTAAAGTAAATTGTTTCTCCCGCTATAAAATCCATCTCCCTGCGCTCCATCACTCAGTTTACCAATGAATAAATGATGGCAAACAAACCGGCAATCACACAATAACATGCGAAATAAATCAGTTTGCCTTTTTTGACCAACTGAATCATCCACCGGCAGGCCAGCGTCCCCGTCACAAAGGCAGCCAGGAAACCGATTCCCAGCGCCACCGGGCCGAAGCCGGAAGCTTTTCCGGAAAAATCACCCTTCAACAAGTCCAGCACGGCTTCTCCCAATACCGGAAGAATGACCATCAGGAAAGAAAATCTGGCCACCTGCTCCTTCCTGTTCCCCAGCAACAGGCCGGTAGCAATGGTCGATCCCGAACGTGAAAGACCCGGCAAAACGGCCGCTGCCTGAGCTATCCCAATCCAAAAGGCATCGCGGAAGGAAATCGTATCTTTCCGCGTCGCTCCGGCAAAACCGGAAAAGGCCAGCAAACCGGCCGTAACCAACAGCAGGATACCCGTCAGCATCAATCCGCTCCCGAACAGGGTTTCCACCTGCTCCCTGAACAGCAGGCCGACAATTCCGGCAGGAATCATCGAGATTCCTATTTTACAGAGCATTTGTGTCTCTCCGTTCCACCGGAAAGCAAAAAATCCTCTGGCCAGGCCGGACACCTCTTTCCACAACACGCAGACCGTACTCAACACCGTAGCAGCATGAACGGCCACCGCAAACGTCAGATTTTCCTCGCCGTTCAGCCCGAACAGCGTCCCCGCAATCGCCAGATGGCCGCTGCTGCTAACCGGTAGAAACTCCGTCAATCCCTGAATAACACCTAAAATAAGCGCTTCGGTCAATTCATCTGGCTGCATTTCCCTTATCTTTCGTAACTGCTCGGATTCGAGATTCTCCGACTTCGAAGTAAATTACCTCGAAGTCGAAGCATTTTTCTTCGAAGTTGAAGTAATTTTTTTCGAAGCCGGAGCAATTTTCTTGAAAGTATCTGAATAATCACTGTCTTCCAGGGATTTTTCATCCTTCGGAAGGTCTTTTCCATTCTTCAGGATACCTGCCACCATCAACAAAAATCCGATCATCGTCATTGCCGGAGCCACCGCAATCCGCTGTTTGCTGAAGATCGACGGATTGAAAGAAACTCCGTCCGGCGAACCACCGCCACTCATCAAAATAAAACCGATCACAATCAGCACAACGGCACATCCGATCCAGATAAAATTCTCTTTACCAAAAGCAAAATTTCGATTCATAGTTTTTATATATTTATTTCACAATCATCAAAAAAACACTGTCATAATCCGGGATAATTATTTCATTCCGCCGAAAGCGCCGAAACACACATTTTTATGCAGAATTTCCACATTTCTGAAGCCGACCTTTTTCATCAGTTCCAGCTGATAAGTCATTGATTGCGGCGTATCTTCCTTTGCAACATAGTTTAATACCTTTTGACGGTAATCCGGTCCTCCCGTTTTATCAAGATAGTCAGCATACCGTTGCCAAAAATATTCGGTCAGTAAGTCATTATCCTGTTTCAGCAAATCCGAAATCATCAGACAGCCGTCGGGTTTCAGCAAGCCGTAGAGTTTCCCGAACACAAGTTCCCAATCCCTGTCGTCCCGCAGATGGTGTAAAACCGCGCCAGCCAAAATAATATCAAAACAATTTTCCCTCAGCGGCACATTGCGTATATCTCCCTGTATGATTTCGATTTTACCGTGCGTTTGCATGGAGATCCGTTCAAATGCCCTGTCCAGCATCGGCTTGCTCAAATCTACCAGCGTACAGTTCAGGTCGGGTATTTTCTGCAACATTGTCAAAGTATAATTTCCGGCTCCACAGCCTGTATCCAGCAGATTTTCGGCATGAGGAACAAGTTTTTTGGCAGCTTCCGTAATCAGTTCCAAAGAATATTTGGCGTCGATTGTAGAAATTTGTCCCGTATTCAAATCGGCAAACCGTTCAACCTCATTGTCGAAATTTTTCCGGATTTCTTCTATTGTCGATTTGATCATCAGATAATATCTATTATATGCAACATTCAGACATAAAACATTTTCCCTCTTTCCATACGCAAATAGCGGTTCACCGCCAAATAAGCCGACGTCGCGGAGAGCAGGATGCCCAGCAACATGACTGCCGCATAGACTTTCCATATCTTTTCCCAGGGGACGATCAGCTCCAGTCCAGCCAGATGCTGCTGAGCATGTAACGCGCCAGCCAGCATCAATATGGCCAGGATACCGGCAAAGAAACCGCTGATGATATTATATTTAATGAAAGGCCAGCGAATGAAAGCATTCGTGGCGCCGACCAGCCGCATGGTGTAAATCAGAAAACGCTTGGAATAAATCAGCAATCGAATCGTGTTGCTGATCAGCGCGAATGAAATCATCATCAGTACTACAATCAAAACGGACAAAACTACGCCAATCCGCCAGATGTTGTGATTGACAATCTTCATCATGTCTTCCGGATAAATCAGTTCCGAAACGCCGGCATACGAAGTGAGTCTTTTCTGGACGATGCGCAAACTGTCCTGATTCATATATTCCGACTTCAACCGCATTTCGATCGATGCCTGAAAAGGATTGAATCCCAAAAACATCTGCGGGTCTTCACCCAGTTCGGCGATCATCTCTTCGGCCGCTTCTTCCTTGGAAATATACCGGACGGACTTGATGAACGGCAACGTATTCAGGTTTTTCTGCATTTGCCGGATGTCTGCATCTTTCACATTATCTTTCAAAATAATAGAAAAAGAAAAATTCTCTTTCATATAGATGGATAATTCGTTGCTTAGCAGTCCTCCTATAAAAAATAACCCGATTAAAAACAGCACGAGTGAAACACTCATGACGGAAATCAGGTTTGAATTGAAGAAAGAAACAGGAAATATTTTCTTGTTCGTTGCCATTATTTTTCTTGCTTAATACATAATAACCTCGCGGGAAAAAGATATTTTTTCCCCAATTTCGCCACAAAAGTAAGGAGATTTATGGAGACTGTTCGGGAAATTAAGCATCTTTAGAGAAGGATAGCGATCGTTGACTTATTAAGTATGTGAAAGGATATCTCATGGATTCTTTTTCGAAAAAAAGAAGCGCAGGCGCACTATGTCCATTTCGGCATCGTCAAACGGAGCAACGGGCACTACGGTTTTCCTGTTGACAGCGAGCAACGCCTCCAAGCCTTGCAACAGATGATCAAAGCCCTTCAGACGTCGGAGTTTTGTGACAGGCGCTATGTTACAGCCACTGGAAAAACATCCTTGTGCAGTTCGAAGAAGGTAAGGCTTTCGCAAGCAACAGTGTTGCGCTGCAAGGTACCACCCGGGAAAAAAACGAACGGAAGGTTATAGTCAGGCAGGCGCTCAACGCGTTGATTTTACTGATTAGGGCTAATCATCCGCAACACTGGTGCAAAGAACTGTCAACCTGGGGTTTCCGGAAGGATAGATATTGAACGCAGATTGGGAAAAGCCTGAAACATAGCGCGACATTCGTGCCGCTGCCGCTTTTTGAATCTTTCGAATAATATTGTACCTTTGCGAACGAAACGACCGGAATATGCAAGGGAAAAAGATTCGAAAAGCCATTGGGACGGTGCTGGGATGTTTATGGGCTGTCATGGCATTCGCGCAGGAGTATCAGGTGAGCGGAGGGGCGAAACCGCCTTTGCTGGCGCTGGATAATACGCTTCACCGGATTCAGGTCTGGTTAGTCGGCGGCATGGAGGGCGTAACACTCAGCCACACTTCCTCATCTACAACACACCGATGGTATCGCTACCGGACTCGTGCGCTGGATTACGAACCGGTGGCCTCGACACGGCAGGGCGCTACCTCGACGGTAAACAATCCGGAAGAAGGATATGGTTACTTTGTCATGGAAGGCGATAATCCGGCCATGGCGTATTTCGTCTGGCTGATAGACTACAGCCTCTATCCGGCGAATTTTCAGAACTTGCATGTGGCTGAACTTGCCGACCCGTGCGAAGCCTTGCGGCTGGCCGGCGTCAATAATACGCCACCGCTTGCTTACCGAACGCCTGTCGGCGATGCTGCCGTCGTCGAACGCCAGTTCGAGATCAGTCACATGACGCAGGTCTGGAACGAATCGCTGGGGCAGTTTGTTTCCGTACTGCTGGTTGATACGCTTCGGGGAGATCCGTTGAATGCTTCGGTGAGGCCGCCGCTGTCTGATACGGAAATCCAGTTGACCGGCGATTTTTTCGCCCGTCATTTCGGAACGGAAAAGACTTTTTCGGCCGGTAATTATCAGGCGGTAGCGTTGACCGTACGCGCAGACACACTGTTACTGTCGCAACATCAAACGAACATGTCCGCCGGTGAAAACGAACTGCTGGCGCCTGCGACCATCCGGTTTACCGCAAAGGCCAATACACCTGTTGCCGCGTTGCATATCTGGCAGGTATACCGAACGGAGGAGCCGAACAGCCCCTTGGTGCGTTTCCCGGAGGCCGAGATGGAATATACCTTCGACCGGGTGGGCGAATACACTGTCAGGCTGGAAGTGAGCGATCGTTCCGGGAAATGCGTAAATACGGAAAATACCTGGCGGATCAATATTACGGAGACACAGATGCTGGTGCCGAACGCTTTCACGCCGGAAGGTTCGCCGGGCGTCAACGACATTTTCAAGGTGGCTTACAAGTCGGTGGTGCGTTTCCGGGGATGGATATTCAACCGCTGGGGCGCGGAACTGTTCCACTGGACCGACCCCTCACAGGGCTGGGACGGTAAATACCGCGGCAAATACGTGCCGGCCGGCGCGTATTTTTATGTGATAGAATATACGGGAACAGACGGCAAGGTACATCGGAAGAGTGGAGACGTCAATGTAATACGTTCGACTAAATTGAAAAATAACACACATACGGAATGAAATGGATAAATAATGTAATATGGTTTGCCGTCGGAGGCATTGTATGTCTGGCGCTTTGTCTGGCGATTGGCTTCAGTGATTCGACGCGGGTGATAGAGGAACGCCCGGTAGTGTCGACGGTCATCCTCTCGCCCGAAGTGCCTATGCAGGTGACCTTTTGTGACAATACGCTTGATTTGAAAAGATATAATGTGTATGAAGGTTTGGATCGGGAACTGAGCAGTTTTACCTATTTCCATTCTACCGTAATGTTGCTTTTTAAACGTGCCAACCGCTATTTTCCTGTGATAGAACCGATTTTGAAGGCTAATGGCATTCCGGACGATTTCAAGTATTTGGCCGTTATTGAAAGCCATTTGGATCCGAATGCCGTCTCTCCGGCGCGTGCCGTGGGGATGTGGCAGTTTCTGGAATCTACGGCGCGGGAATGCGGATTGACGGTCACCCCGACGGTCGACGAACGCTGTCATGTACAACGTTCGACCGAAGCGGCTTGCCGGTATCTGAAAGACGCCTATGCCAAATATGGCAACTGGGTGACGGTTGCGGTGTCGTACAATGCCGGTATGGGACGTATTTCATCCGAAATGGACAGGCAACAAGTCGTTTCTGCGCTGGATCTGTGGTTGGTGGAAGAATCGTCGCGATATGTCTACCGCATGTTGGCTGTGAAACAAATTTTCGAACATCCCAGCAAGTATGGATTTGTGTTGACGGCCAAAAATCTGTATAAGCCACTTGTTTATAAAGAAGTGACAGTTTCGAACGACATTCCCGATCTGGTGGCGTATGCGAAAGAACAGGGCGTTACCTATGCCGATTTGAAACGTTTCAATCCGTGGTTGAAAGATACCAAACTGAACGTGGCGGGGAAGAGTTTCGTGCTGCACATTCCGCATAGAGAGTCTGTTTCCTATGAAACGCCGAACCGGACAGTGCACGATGAGCGCTGGACGGTACAGTAAACCCGAAAGCGCTATGGCCCGAAAACGCAAGGATGCAGAGATTCAAACGGCGGAAGGAAAGAAAATGCCTGATTTTTTGGAGCATGGATGTATCTCTGTATGGGGTGCCCGCGTACATAATTTGAAAAATATTGATGTAGAACTGCCGCGTAACAGACTGTCCGTGATTACGGGCATGAGTGGCAGCGGCAAATCGTCGCTGGCTTTCGACACTCTTTTTGCGGAGGGGCAACGCCGTTACATCGAAACATTTTCGGCCTACGCCCGTAATTTCCTTGGCGCCATCGAACGCCCGGATGTGGATAAAATCACCGGATTAAGCCCGGTCATCTCCATCGAACAGAAAACGACTAACCGAAATCCGCGTTCGACGGTGGGGACGACTACGGAGATATACGATTTCTTCCGTCTGCTCTACGCCCGCGCCGGCGAAGCGTATTCCTTCCTGAGCGGCGAGAAAATGGTAAAATATACCGAGGAACAGGTGTTGGAACTGATTCTGAACGAATATGGCGGCCGGAAAATCTACCTGCTGGCGCCGCTGGTGCAGAACCGTAAGGGACATTACAAGGAACTGTTTGAGCAAGTACGGAAGAAAGGCTACCTGAACGTGCGTGTGGACGGCGAATTGCGTGAGATTGTGCATGGCATGAAACTGGATCGCTACAAGATGCACAGCATTGAGGTTGTCATCGACAAACTGAGGGTAGAGACCACGGACGAACGGCGGTTAAAGGAAAGCCTGCGCATCGCCATGAAACAGGGCGACGGATTAATTCTGCTACTGGATGTCGAGACGAATGAAGTCCGCTATTATAGCCGGCGGTTGATGTGTCCGGTGACGGGGTTGTCGTACAGCGAACCGGCGCCGCATAACTTTTCGTTCAATTCGCCGCATGGCGCCTGTCCGCATTGCAAGGGACTGGGGCAAGTCAATCTGCTGGACATGGAGAAAATTGTGCCTAATCCGTCGCTCAGCATTTACAATGGAGGCATCATCGCCCTCGGCAAATACAGGAGCATCTTGCTTTTCTGGCAAATCGAATCGCTGTGCAAAAAATACGGCGTGACCATCAAGACCCCCATCCGGGACATCCCGGAAGAAGCCATGGACGAAATCATGAACGGGACCAGCGGTCGCCTGCCTGTTCAAAACGAGTCGCTCGGCAATTCCAACTACCTGTTTTCCTATGAAGGCGTTGCCAAATATATCCTGATGCAGCAGGACAACGACGCTCCGGTTGCCGCTCAGAAATGGGCGGAACAGTTTATCAGCATGGCCGAATGTCCGGAATGTCACGGCCAGCGGCTGAACAGGGAAGCGTTGCATTACCGGATTGACGGGAAAAACATTGCCGAACTGTCGGCCATGGATGTTTCCGGTTTGCTGCAATGGGTGGATACGGTCGAAGATAAACTTTCGCCCAAGCAGCAGCAGATTGCGGGGGAAATACTGAAAGAAATCCGTTCGCGACTGCATTTTCTGCTGGACGTCGGACTGGACTACCTGACGCTGAACCGTGCTTCGGCCACCCTCTCCGGAGGCGAAAGCCAGCGTATCCGGTTGGCCACGCAAATCGGCAGTCAGTTGGTGAACGTGCTCTACATTCTGGACGAACCGAGTATCGGACTGCACCAGCGGGACAACATGCGTTTGATTCGTTCGCTCAAGAACCTGCGCGATACCGGCAATTCGGTTATTGTGGTGGAACACGACAGGGAGATGATGCTGAGTGCCGATTATATTGTTGACATGGGGCCGAAGGCCGGACGGCTGGGCGGCGAAATCGTCTTTGCCGGCACGCCGAAGGAGATGTTGCATACGGATACCCTGACTTCGTCCTATCTGAACGGGACACGTACCATTCCCGTGCCGCCGGTACGCCGGAAAGGGAACGGCCGGTGGTTGACGTTAAAGGGTGCGACCGGTCATAACCTGAAAAAGGTCGATGTATCGTTTCCGCTGGGGATGCTGATTTGTGTGACCGGTGTTTCGGGAAGCGGTAAATCGACGTTGATAAACAAGACACTGCAACCTGTTTTGAGCCGTCATTTTTACCGTTCGCTGGAAATGCCTTTGCCTTACGAATCCATGGAAGGCGTGGAATACATTGACAAGATCGTCAATGTGGATCAGTCGCCTATCGGTCGTTCGCCGCGCAGTAATCCGGCCACTTACACGGGTGTCTTTTCCGACATCCGGAATTTGTTCGTAGGACTTCCCGAAGCCAAAATCAGAGGTTACAAACCGGGGCGGTTCTCGTTCAATGTGTCGGGCGGGCGGTGTGAGGTTTGCAAGGGGAATGGTTATAAAATCATTGAGATGAATTTCCTGCCGGACGTGCTCGTGCCCTGCGAGGATTGCCACGGCAAACGCTATAACCGCGAAACCCTGGAAGTGCGTTTCCGCGGGAAATCCATTGCCGACGTGCTGGATATGACCATCAACATGGCGGTGGAATTTTTCGAAGTCGTTCCTTCCATTTTTCACAAAATAAAGGTCTTGCAGGACGTCGGATTGGGATACATCAAACTGGGACAGCCTTCCACTACCTTGTCCGGCGGTGAGAGCCAGCGGGTGAAACTGGCTACGGAACTGGCCAAGCGCGACACGGGACGTACGCTGTACGTACTCGATGAACCGACTACCGGACTGCATTTCGAAGACATCCGCGTCCTGCTCGGCGTATTGAACAAACTGGTAGACAAGGGTAATACAATTATCATCATCGAACATAATTTGGATGTCATTAAATGTGCGGATTACCTGATAGACATGGGGCCGGATGGCGGCCAGAAAGGCGGGAAAATCCTTTTTACCGGGACACCGGAAGAAATGGCTGCCGGCCGCATAAATAGTTTTACGGCGCCTTTCCTGAAGAAAGAACTTGAAAACAGATAAGAAATAAGACGATGAAAAATCCGATAATCATGATCAAACAGTGCATCGAGAAGGAAGAACCCTACTTCCTGTTGCGCGGGCAGGACGTATGTGCGTTGCCTGCCATCCGGGCATATTATGAAGCAGTCAGAAGAAAAGTGAAGGATCCGTATTTTATCGAGGAAATCGAAGAGATTATGAAGGACTTTCAGGCCTTTCTCAATGAACAGGAGACACATATCCCGGATTAGGGCGTGATGGCCGGAGACAGTTACAAGACGATCCGCGCGGCGGCTGAAGGGTATTATACCGAAAAACGGAGTCGCTTCCTCTCCTTTGCTGTTCCGGTGAGCAGCGTGGAGGAAGTGAAAGAGTGGGTGGATACTTACCGGAAAAAGTATTACGACGCGCGACACGTCTGTTGGGCATATATGCTGGGCGCCGGGCGGAAAAACTTCCGTTCCGTCGACGACGGCGAACCTTCCTCGACGGCCGGCAAACCGATTCTCGGACAAATCAACTCTCATGAATTGACCGACATCCTGATTATCGTTGTCCGTTATTTCGGCGGAATTGAATTGGGTACGAGCGGTCTGATTACGGCTTACCGGACGGCTGCCTCCGAGGCCATTGCCGCTGCCGTGACGGAAGAGTGCACGGTGGACGAAGACATCACGATCGTGTTTGAATATCCGTATCTGAATGGCGTGATGCGTGTGGTAAAGGAGATGCACCCCCAAATTCTTTCGCAGCAGTTTGAAATGACATGCGAAATGACGCTCCGCATCCGTAGGAGCAATGCCGAATCCTTGAAAAACAAGTTGCTGAAAGTAGAAACCGTCCGGTTGAAATAGTAGAGTAGGGGAGGGGCATGTAACTCCCGCAGAACCAGGGAAGACGCCGGCATATCGTTTACGGTTTTCTTTAGATATATGTTGGTATATGGAATACGCAGGCCGGAAGCCTTTGCGTCCTTACATTCCTGAATAGTTGAAAGGAAATAATCCCAAAATGTCCATTAGGCGAAAAAGTCATCCATCCGTCCGGTGGAAATTGTGGGAAAGACGCCATGCTGCTGCCCGACGCACAATAACGCCACAACAGAAAGGCAGCTCGCGGGTGTACTGCGAATCACCTTGATCACTGGAAGGCACAGAACCTGATGGCTTTTACGCCGAATGCATTTCAATTTGTCGTACGTGTATTATTGGTATCCGGGCGGTGCAGACACCCTGCACCGGCGGCATCCATTCCCGAAAGATAGTGACAGGAAAAAAATACACACTGGATGATTTGAAATGCACCCTTTATACCTAATGGATATTTTGAGATAATGATGCCGTGTGCGGCAGGAGGGTAGGGGAGGGGTTGCCTGCCGCCGGTTTATTTGTCCAGCGTAAAAGCTTTGCGTCCAATCAGGTTGCCATCGGCAAAAATATCTGCACGATATGTGCCTGGCGAAAGGTATTCCTCCACATCCCAGTACATCGTAACTGTTACTTCTTCACCTTCGTATTCGATGTTTTTCATCATTGAATACATGATTTCCTTGCCTTCAAAAGCGAATGTGCGGGAGTTGGGTTTTTTCAGAATGTCGTCGTCCGGGCGCATGATACGCACATAGAGTATTTTTTCGCCCACAGGCGCCGTGATGTTCTTGGCCACATGGAAAGAAAGCACCAGTTGAGCAGTCTTGTCGATTTTTTTTGCATCCTTGCCACGCGAATTTACCGGCCGCACCTGGATCGCTGTTGCTTCGAGCCGGCTGGCCAGCGTGACACGTTCAGTCAGTTTTTCCTTTTCTTTGGTCAATTGTGCCGCGGTCGAACGCGCCTGATTATATCGCTGGACAACCTGCTGGTTTTCTTTTTTCAACTGCTGGTTTTCACTGTTCAGCGAATCGATCTGGTTCACGTAATGGGTCATGATTTTGCGTAGCGTTTCCAGCTCCTTTTTCAGTTCGTTGATACGTCTGGCATTGGTGGTCTTCACCGTTCGCAATTCTTCCATCAGGCGTTGCACCTTCATCTTTTCAGTGGTCAGAAGCGCCACCAGCGAATCGTTGCCAATCGAGAATTTTTCACCTTCATACTGGAGAGACAGTTCTGCATATTCGTCCAGCAGCGATTCCTTTTCGAGCGTAAACAGTTCGGACATATCCGCGATCTGCTGTTCCTTCTGGTGAAGGTAGTATGCCAATCCGCAGATAAACGCCACCCCAACGATTATTACCATAATAATCAGCGCTTTCCGAGTCATCTTTTTTTCTTGCGTATCCATCACTTGTCACCGATATAAGTTGAATTTGACGACAAAGGTAATTCAAATATTCAAAAATTCGGTCAATTCTTTTTTTAGAGGTACTGTAAAAGATTACGGTTGTCCGGCAGAATAAATTTAATGAATATTGTATCTGTTCCCGAAATCCATCTCACAGGGATTTTATATTGGTAACATGTAATCATCCAACCCTGTACGGGGGTTGAATGTCCGGTACGGGTGTAGTCATCTATCCATACTTGAATCCTGACGGATTTTCACCTTTTCAGAGTAGAGAAGAGCGGTCGGCGTACATTCCCACGACGATGTTGCCGGGCGAGGTATAACCCTGTTTCGACAGGCTTTGCTTCTCCTGCATTCCGCAGTCGAGTCTTTCTCAAGGGGAAAGGAATCATTATCCCTCACTCGTGGCCAGATGTCCGGTATGCCGTTTCCTTGGCGGCTTTTGGGAGAAGTCGTATCCGTACCCGATGAAATCCAGTTTCTGGTCGATATGCATTATTCTGTTTTCCAGCCGCCCGTTTTCCGTCTTCAATTCAGCCCGGGTATCTCGAAATTCCTCTTTCATTCCGGTTCTGACGCCCTGAATTTCTTCCCTCATTTCAGTTCTGACACCGTGAATTTCGCCTCTAACGCTTTGAATTTCCTCTCTCATTTCGGTTCTGACACCGTGAATATCCTCCTTTAGTTCGGTTCTAACGCTTTGAATTTCGCCTCTGACGCTTTGAAATTCTTCCTTCATTTCAGTTCTGACGCCTTGAATTTCGCCTCTGACGCTTTGAAATTCTTCCTTCATTTCAGTTCTGACGCCTTGAATTTCCTCCTTTAGTTCGGTTCTAATGCTTTGAATTTCTTCCTTCATTTCAATTCTGACGCCTTGAATTTCCTCTCTCAGTTCGGTTTTGACGCCTTGAATTTCCTCTTTCAGTTCGGTTTTGACGCCTTGAATTTCCTCTTTCAGTTCGGTTCTAACGCCTTGAATTTCCTCTTTCAGTTCGGTTCTAACGCTTTGAATTTCCTCTTTCAGTTCGGTTTTGACGCTTTGAATTTCCTCTTTCAGTTCGGTTCTAACGCTTTGAATTTCCTCTTTCAGTTCGGTTTTGACGCTTTGAATTTCCTCTTTCAATTCGGTTCTAACGCCTTGAATTTCTCCTCTGACGCTTTGAAATTCCTCCTTCATCTCGCGTCTGAACACTTTGCCAAATGTTTCCAGGGACCTGACCATCCAGGTAAATCCTCCGGCAAGGGAGATAAGTACCGTGACTGCGATCCAAACTAATGTCATCTGCTCTGAACTCATTATT
>JAITAY010000361.1 GCA_031283915.1 Tannerella sp. | reverse complement strand
TTCGTTCAACCTGAACACCGGTACCGACGCCGCCTTCTTCATGATTCTGGAACGTCTGCGCAATATCGTGGTGGTGATGGAGGAATACAACGACAATACCATCTCGGCGGTCAAGTTTCAGGGCATCAAATCGGCCACGCTCGACGGCGAAGGGAAAATCAAGGTCAAAGATGTAGCCAGCAAAACGATGGACAGTTCAAAGATAAACGCCATTCCGCTACTGCTGGGTCAGGAAGCGGCGCAACAGGACGACGGTGCGCTGTCGAACCGCTGCATCCTGTGCGAAGTTCCCTACAAGCCCAAAGGGGAATTTACCGAAGAAGAGACAGCGCTTTTCGAGAAGCTGAAAGCGCATGAACGAACCGGCCTGTGCAATGTTTTCATCGAAATTCTGAAACTGCGTCCCCTCATTAAAAAACACTTCCTGAACATGCTTCCCGAAGAAACGAAAAAACTCAAGGAGGCGATCAAGCTCAATGTGGTCAATACCGAAGGACTGACGCGCATCCTCAATGCGGTAGCGCTGATGACCTCGATTTGCCGGTTTATGGAAGAACATGTACCCCAATTGAAGCTCCCTTTCGGGTACGAAGAATTTTTTCAAATCGCCTGTGCCAAAGTGCTCAAGCAAATGGAAATGATATCGAGCAGCAACAAGCTGGCCACCTATTTCAATACAATCAGTTTCTTGCTGAACCAGGGCACGCTGAAAATCGGGCGCGAATTGAAAGTAATCGCTCCGGGTCGCATTACCCGCCTGGTTTCGGGGCATGTGACGGAGGATATCACTTTAACGCCCCCGGAAACCAAAGTACTGTTCCTTAATTATGAAACCATCTACAACGCCTATCAAAAGTCGATTGGCGACAAGGACGCCCTGTCGCGCTCCTCGCTGAGATCCTACTTTGCAAGCAACCAGTCCTATCTTGGGTTTTGCCGCTCGACTCTGTTTAAATGGCAAGTCGTAAAGCAAGTTCCGCGAAGCCCGATCGACCGGGGCTATGAAGACAATGCGATGCGCCAGGTAGTGGAATGGGAGAAAAACAACACCTCTGCCTATATGTTTAACTATGACAAATTGAAAGATTTGATGAACATCGACTTTGAGCGCAGTGATATGCCGGAGGCAACCGAAGAACCTGCCTCCGGGAAGCTCAAAGAAGTGAAAATAACCGGAGACCTTCCATTCTAACCGGTAACCCTCCTTAAGCAGCCCATCCGCCGGCATTAGCCGGCGTAAAACAATCGAAATCCGAAAAAAATGCGCGACAGTGCATTTTTTCGGATTTCCTGCCTTTGGGACAGGATGTACGTCGCGAAACGTGCATCCTGTCTTTTTCTTGCGAATGCTGAAAAAAATCCCCCTTTCACCCCCTTTATAAAAAGAAAATACATCCCGTGACATGAAAAAAAGGAGCGGGATGAATTAACGTATAATCACGTTTAAAGAGACGCATCATTTTGAAAAAAAATTCTCGTCATATAGTGACCAAACGACCAAACGACCAAACGAAGCCCGTTTTTTCATTCTACCTGTAATATAATATCTTTATAATGAATAATATATATAGTAATTGGTTGTTTGGTCGCGTTTGGTCGATTTGGTCACGTTTGGTCAACGGTTTGGTTTCATTTGGTCTCCTGTTTGGTCGGAAATTGGCGTTTGGTCATCCGTTTGGTCGGTTTTCGGAGGCGTAAATCCGGGCAAGAAGGTTATCAAATCAGTGCAATTGTTTTATTATCAGGTATTAAACGAATTGCATCCTGCTGACTTTTTGGTCGTTTGGTCATTTGGTCGCTTGGTCACAAAAAAAGGCCATTATGTAGACGAAAATTTTTTCCACCCTATTTTTCACACACTAATTAACGTTTGTCTTCCGGTCGATTTTCCCCCCGTTTCATTTGGATTTTCCGCTTCAATTTCATATCTTTGCGAGAAAAGAAAGCGAATCATCATGCCCCGGATAGAAAAAGTATTTTCATTGGAGATCACGCCGGAACAGTATCTTGAAAACTGTTCGGCAGGCGAACTGGAAGAACTCCTGTGGCTGCTCTCATCGGATCGGTTTCAGGCACGCATACAATTTCAAAAAGGTCGCTACGGCCTGAAGCAGCTTAACAAAATTCTGCTCCTGTGATTACCACCCGAATCACCGTCAAGCCCCATATATGCGAGTATGTACGGGGAAAGTACGCCGGTTTCGACGAAACGAAGCCCGTGCAATTCCCCTCCCATTCGGACATATATTTCCTGATCTGGGATTTTTTGGTCAAGCGTCCCGCCGGCTGCCATCGGGACGACGGCAATCTGGAAATCATCCTTCCGTCGCGTCACGGCGCCAAGCCCCCGGAGTATTATAATTATCTGGGCATCCACGCCCGGAAAATCATCGGTCGCCGGCTGGAGATGATGATGTGGGCCGACTACCGGATGCACGTGGAAGAAGCCCGTTCGCGGGGCATGATGTTCATCAGCGCCACCGAACAGTTCATGTCGCGTTACGGCATTCTCTCCCTTTCCGAAGACGCCTTTCAAAAAAACTATTATCGCTGGCGCCGGAAATCCTACACCCATTCCAGGAAAGCCATATGAAAAAAAATCAGTGCTCAACCTGTACGGTTTGTCCGGAAAACGTGGAATTTTTTTACCCAATCCACAACTGTTTAATTACCAAAACGATATAAAGTCATGAACAAAATGATATGCAATTCGGTCGATTTTGCATTCCGCAGCGAGGTCGAAAAAGTAACCTCCGGCGGTGTGATTCTGCTGCCCGGCGCCGAATGGCAACGCCTGGAGGCGACCGAAAAACCCGTCTACACGTCGGATATTAAACGCGAAGACGCCGGTTACCTGCTCGAAGAAACCGTCTCCGTACAGACGCGCTACAACCGTGCGCCGGTGCTGCGCAGCCATGTAGCCTTCTACTACATCCTTCGCCTGCGCACCGATACGGAAACATTCTTCGTCGGCACGCCCACCTATCCGGCCCTGCTCGAAATGACATCCGACCGCGTTTTCGACAACCTTTCCTTCAAAGCCACCTTTCCGGCCATCCTTCCGGACATCTGACGCGGAAGCGTCCTTTTTCGCTCTCGCAAAAGCGCGTACTATTGCATCAAAATAGTATGCGCATGTTTAACCGGCTGTTTCTTTTTGAAATCTTCACATCCCGCCTCCTGATTCGCGACACCTCCCTGAGCGTCGTCGAACAGCTGCTGCTCGCCTCCCTGGAAGGCGACCGGAAGGAGGTCGATGCGAAGACGGTTAAAAAGGCCTTCTCTTTTCTTCCCGATCCGGACAGTCCGAACGTGAATCCGTATGACGGTCTCGAAAAAAATTCAGTGGCCGTCATTCCCGTCAATGGCATGATGACCAAATATTCGTACTGGTGGATGCCGGGCTGCGACGAACTGGCAGACATGATCCGTCAGGCCGACCGTTCGTCAAACATCGCGGGAACGATCCTGCTGTTCGACACGCCGGGCGGTACCACGAACGCCGTCATTCAACTGGAAGATGCGCTCCGCAACCGCGTCAAGCCGTGCCTTGCGCTGATCGACGGGCTGTGCGATTCCGCCGGCCTCTACGCCGCCTCCCTTTGCGATGAGATTTATGCCGTCAACCGGATGTGCGAAGCCGGCTCCATCGGCACCTATGCCCGCATCATCGACACCGGCGAAGCCGAAAAAAAATGGGGTTACCGGATTGAATACATCTATCCTCCCGAATCAAAGTTCAAAAATCTGCCGGTTCGCGAGGCGCTGGAAGGCAAGCCCGAACGCCTGATTCGTGAGATGCTCACGCCCTACGCCATCCATTTTCAAAACATCATCAGGGAAAACCGTCCCCGGATGGACACATCGGTCGAGGGCATCCTTGAAGGACGTGTTTTCTACGCTTATGAAGCCATTGAAAACGGCCTGATCGACGGCCTGATGAACCTGAACCAGGCCATCGACCGCGTGCGGCTGCTGGCCGAGCAAAAAAAATCATTCTACTCACAATTAAACATATAATTAACAATTAACAATTAAATTACGTATGAAGAAATGGAAAAAGCGGTTTATTGCTGTTGCGACCCGTCTTGGCTTTCTGTCGAAAGTGCAGGAAGGGGTTCTTTCAGCCGATGAACAAAGACAAATCTGGTCTGCCTACCAGGCCGAATACGGCACCACGTTCGCCGCCGACCGTCACGAAGACGCCGACGAAGACCCGGATCCCGTCAATGATCCCGGCGACGGGAGTTATCTCCTTTCGCCGGAAGACCAGCAGGCCATCAGCGCCTCGCTCAATGCCGATCCCGTCCCTGATGTCTCTTCCGTCCCTGCAGGAGCAGCAGGAGCAGCCGCCTCCGCCGACGCTTCCGGGGAGGCCATCCGGACGCTTTCGCGTCAACTGGCCGAACAGCAGCGCATCATCGACGAACTGTCCGGGGCGCCCGAACCCGGTACGCCGACCGGCGTCACCGGCACGCGCTCGCATCACAGCGGTCGTGCCCGCGCCATCGTAATGGGGCACGCCCCGCATACGGCGCAGTATCTTTTCGGCAACGAATGCGAGTTCATGTCTCGCGCACAGTGGTGGAACGAAATCACGGCTTCGCGCCGCGAGGCCGACCTGCGCAACATCTCGCCCGATGAGGTAGTCGCCTTCCGGCGTACCTTCAACGAGTACACCACTTCGCTGGCCGCACGCAGTCAGCACCTGTCAGAGACGAACGCCATTCACCTGCTCGACTATCAGAAAATGATAGACGGGACCGCCCCGTTCACCGACTACACCGACCTGGACGCCAAATTCGGGGAGTATACCGTGCGCCGGCAGGATATAATCATTGCCTTCTTCCGTTCGCTGCCCTCCGTATCGGGCATTTTCCCCGTGCAGTCCAACGTCCGGAACAAGGAAGTAGTGCCCACGGTCAGCTTCGGCGAACTGTCGCAGGGCTGGCGCGACGGCGAGATTTTCAAAGGCAACGTCAAGTTTGCCGCTGAAATCTACTGGGTGAACGATGTAATGTTCAAGTACCGTTTCAACGACATGATCGCGCTGCAAAAAAGGTACGTCATGGACTTGTCGAAGGGCAGTTCCCCGTTCCAGTGGACATTCATCGAATGGGTGATCATGTACTTCGGTCAGCAGCTGAACAACGAACTGCAGCGCCGTCGCGTGGTGGGCGTGCGTGTACCGCAGCAAAACGTAGTCGCCAATCCGGCGATGCTGGC
>JAITAY010000263.1 GCA_031283915.1 Tannerella sp. | reverse complement strand
TTTGCCATACAACGACTGAAAATGCGCGCATACCGAGGTATGTAAGCATTTTCAGGAGGAAGTATGGCGAAAAACAGACCCGTAAATGGATGGTTTATTTCCAGACAGCTCCTAACTGTATGGATACTCCTGCAGGCGCCCTGGCACCCCCTGACTATCCAGGTAACGCTGTCGAAATCCGCACGCGGAGACGGTAACATCGTCCGCACGCGGAAACCGTATCCTTTTCCTTTTCGGAAAGAAGAGAGGGCTGATTGGTATGCTGTCTTCAAAAGCATATTTTCGTTATGGTTCGGATATATCGTTATTCGGTTGCAAAACTACATGAAAATTTCATGTTTTCATAGCAGATGCGCATAAAAAAATCCTTTTGTGGAAAAAGGCTTTTCATTCTCAATTCTTCTGCTCTTCTTTTACCTATATATATTAGTTGAACCCTGACAGGTTTCATTTCCTTGCATGTCGTCGGATACCGCCATTGGGCGTTTGCTGTTTGAGCAGCATCGAATGCCGACTTTGCGGGCTTAAAAACGCGCGTTTGCGGTTTGAAAACGCGCGTTTACAGTTTGAAAACGCGCGTTGCTAACTTGAAAACGCGCGTTTGCAAATGGAAAGTATGCGTTGCCGGCTTGAAAAATCGCCTTTCCAAAACCCCGCTATACCTTGTAGGACTGTCAGTTCAAAAACGGACATCTGTCACGGCAACGCTCTTCGCGTTGCGGAGCGATGCGATGTCCCGCATTATTTATATCAATACATAATCATTATCACTATGCCGCAATCTAACGATTCGTCTGCCTTCGTCAATTCTTCGGCGGATAGAGTGGATACAATGTAGTTTTTTTGTAAGCCGGTTTTTGCCGGTCAGATTCGTCGATATAAATTTATAAAAACAACTCTCGCGTCTTTTTCCTTCACCATAATATAATAAGGGTAATGGACACTTTTTCGTCAGATAGAAGACGTTATATGGTTAATTAGCGTTAATGTAGATAATTTTATCTATCCAAGTTTTCCATTTACAGAAAAAAATTTTAGCTTTGCACGAAAATGGGAAGGCAAACTTTATTGCATTAATATAAAGAAGAACAAACAAATAATATTAACTAAATTACAGTCATTATGAGAAAAAAAATTTTCTTGCCATTCTTTGCAATGGCCGCTATTTTTGCGCTTGCTTCCTGTTCAGGGAAGTTGAAGCCGTTATCGGAACAGTACATCAAAGCTGATCCTCAGCCGCTTGAAGCCGTAGGAGGACAAGTAGCCGTTACTGTTAATGTCACATATCCGGCCAAATGGTTTAATAAAAATGCCGTAGTAACCATTACTCCGGTACTGCGCTATGCCTCGGGTGAAACGTGGGGTACGGCATACACGTATCAAGGAGAAAAGGTAAAGGCCAACAACCAGTCCATTCCTTACAGCGCGGGTGGAAATGTGACCATGAAATCGACATTCAAGTATAAACCCGAAATGAAAAAATCGGAACTATACCTGACGTTCGATGCGAAAATCAAAAACAAAACCGTCAAACTGCCGGATATCAAAATCGCGGACGGTGTAGTGGCCACGTCGGCGCTGGCGGATGCAGGTACCGCCACTCCAGCCATCGGCCCGGACAAATTTCAGCGGATCATCAAGGAAGCCTACGATGCGAACATCCTCTTCCTGATCCAGCAAGCCGAGTTGCGTTCGAAAGAGTTGAACAAGGGAGAAATAAAAGACTGGCAAGATTTGGTTGAGAATGCGTATGAAGCGCCAAACCAAAACGTTGCCGTCGAAATTTCAGCCTATGCTTCTCCCGATGGAGGCGTGAAACTGAATGATGCACTGGCCGGAAAACGTGAAACCAACACCTCCAAGTATCTGGCGAAAGAACTGAAAAAACGCAAGATCGACGTGCCGGTAGATGCGCATTACACGGCTCAGGACTGGCAAGGTTTCCAGGAACTGGTATCGAAGTCAAATCTTCAGGATAAAGACCTCGTGTTGCGCGTACTTTCCATGTATAAAGATCCGGAAGAAAGAGAACGCGAAATCAAAAACATCTCGTCGGTATTCAAAACGCTGGCCGATGAAGTCCTTCCGCAACTGCGTCGCTCTCGCTTGATTGCCAACATTGAAATCATCGGCAAGTCTGACGAGGAAATCAGCAGTCTGGCACAAAACAATGCAAGTGCGCTGAATATCGAAGAACTGCTCTACGCTGCTACCTTGACAAAAAATGCAACCGACAAGGAATCCGTCTATAACAAGGCCACCCAGTTGTTCCCGAACGACTACCGTACATGGAACAACCTCGGTACACGACGCTTTGCTGCCGGTGACCTGGCCAAAGCGGAAGAACTGTTCAGCAAAGCCAACGGCGTAAAGAACAACAGCGAATCGAATGTCAATTTGGGGCTGATCGCCTTGACAAAAGGTGACATTGCCAAAGCACAGCAATTGATTGGCGGTGCATCGGGCGTTCCTGAACTGGGCGAAGCGCTGGGCGTACTCTATCTGGAACAGGGCGAATATGCCAAAGCCGTCAGTTCGTTCGGCGCAACCAAGAGTAACAATGCGGCACTGGCACAAATCCTGACCAAGGACTACAGCAAAGCCTCTCAGACATTGAATGCCGTTAGCACGCCAGATGCTATCACCGATTATCTGAAGGCTGTCGTTGCTGCCCGTACGAACGATACGAACGGCGTCATCAACAACCTGAAAGCTGCCATCGCCAAGAAACCTGCGTTGGCAAAGGAAGCAGCACTTGATCTCGAATTTGCAAAATATGCAACGAATTCGGCGTTTACGAGCTTGGTGAGATAATAAACTGATTAATTGATAATATTTAACGCTGAAAGACGGAATGTTCTATCGAGAAATTCCGTCTTTCATTTTATATCCCCTTTTTTGTATTCGCGAGAGCGCCCGTAAAGATTCAATGGTTTGATAAATCTGCCGGCAATAATTTTTTCATGCTTCAAAAAAAAGATTTTGTTGCAGTTATCAAATAGAATAATGTATATTTGTCACCAAAATAAAATCAATAACAACAGGAAATATGATTTGGAATGATACAATGGAATGTATGTCCCGGGAAGAATTGCAGAAATTGCAATCTATCCGGTTGAAGAACGTGGTGGAACATGTCTATCACAATACGCCTTTTTACCGGCGAAAAATGCAGGAAATGGGCATTACGCCCGATGATATTCAATCGATTGACGATGTCGTGAAACTGCCGTTTACTACCAAGCAGGATTTGCGCGACAACTATCCCTTCGGGTTGATGGCCGTTCCCATGTCGGAGATTGTACGCTTACAAGCATCGTCGGGGACAACGGGCAAGCCGATCGTAGTAGGATATACGCGCAGAGACCTGAGCGTGTGGTACGAGGGAGTAGCCCGTTGCCTGACAGCCTACGGGGTGACTCGGAACGATATCATTCAGGTATCTTATGGTTACGGCCTGTTTACCGGTGGATTAGGCGCTCACGGAGGCGTGGAAACGATTGGTGGAACCGTACTCCCGATGAGTAGTGGGAACACGCAGAAACAAATTCAACTGATGCACGATTTTGGCGCTAACGGACTGGCCTGTACGCCGTCGTATGCTCTGCGCCTCGCCGAAGCCATTCACGAATCGGATATGCCGATTGACGAATTTAAACTGCGTATCGGTGCGTTCGGCGCCGAGCCGTGGACTGAAAACATGCGGAAGGAACTGGAAGAGAAATTGCGTATCAAGGCGTATGACATCTATGGACTAACGGAAATCAGCGGCCCGGGCGTGGGCGGCGAATGCGAATATCAGGATGGCACACACTTGTGGGAAGACCATTTCTATCCGGAAATCGTAGATCCGAAAACATTGGCACCGGTAGCGGCCGGCACACCCGGCGAATTGGTATTCACCACGCTGACAAAAGACGGTATGCCCATGCTGCGCTATCGCACACGCGATCTGACGGTTTTGAACTACGAAAAATGCCGGTGCGGCCGGACGGCCGTTCGCATGGACAGGATTCTCGGACGTAGCGACGACATGCTGATTATCCGCGGCGTGAACGTGTTCCCGTCTCAAATAGAGTCCGTCATTCTGGAACTTCCCGAATTTGAGCCGCATTATCTGATTATCGTGGATCGCGTAAATAACATTGATACATTCCAGGTGCAAGTAGAACTCCGTCCGGAATATTATTCCGACGAAATGAACCGGATGCTTGCCATCAAACATAAGGTGACCGCCCGTATGCAGAGTGTATTGGGTATCCAGCCCGACATCAGGATTGTGGAACCTCGCAGTCTGGAACGCAGCCAGGGCAAAGCCAAACATGTGATTGACAACCGAAAATTAGTATAACCGATAAAATGTAATTATGCTATGTTAGTAAAACAATTATCTATTTTTTTAGAGAACAAGAGAGGCCGTTTCACGGAAGTGGCCAAGTTGCTGGGTAACGCAAACATCAACATGACGGCATTTACCGTTTCCGAAAACTCGGATTTCGGGATTCTACGTTTGATTGTATCGGATACGGACAAGGCGCTTCAAGTGCTTCGCAACTGCAAATATGCCGTCACCGAAGCCGACGTTATCTGCCTGCATTGCCCCAACCTGCCCGGAGCGCTCGGCAGAGCAATGAATATCATCACCGAAGCCGGTATATTCATTGAATACATGTACGCTTTCTCGGAAGGTAATTCCGCACACGTGATTATCCGTCCGGATGATTTGGAGAAGTGCACAAAAGTATTAGTGGATAATAAATTGGAGCTGATTGCAGCTAATGAATTGTATAAGTTGTAATTATTAACGTTTTACATGATGGCGGTTTGAGCGGGAAGCATTACCTTTGCCGACTAAAATCAAGTAAATGAAAAAGGTTGTATTTTTAGGGATGGTGATTCTGTTGTGTTCCTCATGTGGCGAATACAACAGAATCTTGAAAAGTACAGACTATGAATTGAAGTATTCGTATGCCAAGAAATATTTCAACCAGAAGAAGTATGCCAAGTCGGCAACGCTTCTGGAAGAAGTGGTTACGCTTTTCAGAGGTACGGCCTATGCCGAGGAATCGTTATACCTGCTGGCACAAAGTTACTACGGACAGAAAGATTATCAGACTGCAGCGAATTATTTCGAGACATACTACAACACCTACCCGAAAGGCGAGTATACGGAACTGGCACGTTTCTATTCCGGTTACGGGCTGTATCTTGATTCGGCTGATCCGCGTCTGGATCAGGGACAGACCTACAAAGCCATTGCACAACTGGAACTCTATATGGAATACTATCCCCAGAGCGAACGGGCAAAGCAGGCGCAGGAAATTCTGTTTGAACTGCAGGAAAAGCTGGCTTACAAAGAATTGATAAGTACGCAATTGTACTATAATCTGGGGTCTTACATGGGAAACAATTACCGCTCCTGCGTAATCACCGCCGACAATGCGTTGAAGGATTATCCCTACTCCAAATATCGCGAGGAATTTATTCTGCTGAAAATAAAAGCGAAATATGAGCTGGCGCTGGTGAGTGTGGAAGACCGCCTGCAAGGCCGTTACCGCGATGTGGTAGATGAATACTACAACTATGTCAATGAATTTCCGGAAGGAAAATATACCCGGCAGATCAGGAAATATTTTGATTATGCCAACAAACGAATCAATAAAAACTATTAATTTGAAGAAAGTATCACGTATGGACTATCGTAAGTCGAATGCACCGACCACTACGGTCACACGCGACATGTTAAAGTTAAGTCGCGACACGGGCAATGTATATGAAACCCTGATGGTTATCGCCAAACGCGCCAATCAGATTTCTTCGGAAATAAAGCATGATCTGGAGAAGAAACTGCAGGAATTTGCATTCTATAGTGACAATCTGGAAGAAGTGTTTGAAAACAGGGAACAGATTGAAATTTCCCGTTATTATGAAAAATTGCCGAAAGCTACGCTCATTGCGGCTCAGGAATATGAAGATGGCAAGATTTATTACCGGAATCCTTTAAAAGAAAAAAGTAGTCTTTAATTAGTTCATGTCTTATGACAACGGAAAGGCAGGTCTTTTCGCAGATCGGCCTTTTCATTTTAACAAACAAGTGTAACTATGATACAGCGCATACAAACCGTTTATTTGCTACTGGTTGTTGCGGCAATGACTACCGTGCTTTTTTTCCCTCTGGCCGCCGTGCAAGCAGGAGGGATTTCCTATACGTATGACGTGTTGGGTATGCATACGGCAACTGTCCCCCCGGAACTGACCCATCCGGTATGGGCGTTATGCGCTCTGTCGGCAGTGATCGTATTGCTTGCGCTGGTATCTGTTTTCCTGTACAAAAACAGGATACACCAGATGCGCCTTTGCATCTTCAATGCCGTCTTGTTAGTCGGGTTTTATGCGATATTCGCGTTTTTTCTCTGGAACTTTTCCGCACAATCCGATTTTCATTTCAGCGTACGTTTTGCCCTGTCACTGCCCTTTGTCAGCCTGATTTTGGATTACCTGGCCATCCGCAATATCGGAGCGGACGAAATGCTTGTCCGCTCGCTGAACCGTTTAAGATTGTGACACCATGAAAAGGGGATATGAGAATCGTCAAACGCCTTTTCGTCCGGTGCCGGAACCTGTTCTTTTTGCTGGTTGCATTCAGCATCTTCATGGTAGTGATTTATAAATACGTACCTGTCTATTACACTCCGTTGATGTTTATTCGCTTGTACGAAAAGGGTGGAACCGACAGGATTGACCATCGCTGGACACCCATCGGACAAATATCCCAGTCGATGATTCAGGCTGTGGTAGCATCGGAAGACAACCTTTTTCTAGAACATCATGGTTTCGACCGCGAACAAATCAACAAGGCCATCGGTGAAGCACAGAAAGGCCGTCGCCTGCGTGGCGCCAGTACCATTTCGCAGCAGACGGCCAAGAACGTATTTTTGTGGCCGGCAAGAAGTTATTTCCGGAAGGGACTGGAAGCCTGTTTCACTCTGCTAATCGAATGGATTTGGGGGAAGGAGCGCATCATGGAAGTATATCTCAATTCCGTTGAGACGGGGCATGGTATTTACGGTGTAGAAGCGGCTTCCATGACGTATTTCGGGAAACGGGCGTACGAGCTTACGCAGGAAGAAAGCGCCTTGCTGGCGATAACTCTCCCCGCACCCCGGAAAATGAATCCGACGCGAGTATCGGCCTATATGCGGGGCCGGCAACGTCATATCCTTTCATTGATGAAAAAGATAGCGCCCGTCGACATGGGATATCGTTATCCGGGAACCTCCCATTAACCGGTCAAAATGAAAGAAGCCTATGATTATCAAGATTTGGGACGGATCGCTTATGAAGATGCGTTGGGCGTTCAAACGTCGGCTTTTGAAGCGCTTTTGAAAGCCAAGGCACAAGGCGTACAGGGTGAAAACAAGCTGTTTTTCTGTGAACACGAACCTGTTTTCACGCTGGGGCGAAACGGACGGAAATCGAACCTGTTGATTCCGGAAACACAACTGGAGAAGAAGGGCTTTTCTTTCTATTCCACCAACCGGGGAGGCGACATTACGTATCACGGGCCGGGGCAGATTACCGGTTATCCGGTGTTCGATCTGGAAATGTTTCATCTGGGCTTGCGGCAATATATTGAAATCCTGGAAGAAATTGTGATATGTTTTCTTTCGATATACGGTTTGAAAGGCGAGCGTCTGGCCGGAGCAACCGGCGTCTGGCTGGATGCCCATACCGCCGAAGCGCGGAAAATCTGTGCCATCGGTGTGAAAAGCAGTCGCTACGTAACGATGCACGGCTTTGCACTGAATATCCGGACGGACCTGTCGCCCTATTCCTTGATTCACCCTTGCGGACTTGTCGACAAAGGTGTCACTTCGCTGGACAGGGAAGTGGGAGAACCGCTTGATTTCCGGGAGACAAAAACGCTCCTGCGTTCGTTTTTCGCCCGCAAATTCATCCTTTGACATTTCATGTTCAGGCTTTGCAGATGCACAAAATCGTCCTGTGCACTGTAATATCTTCAAGGCTGGAAGATTGAGGAATGGGAAATGAATCAGGTACTGTGTTTACTTCCAAATTTTCTTTATTATACTGCACGCGGGATAGTTTAGTGCATTGCCCGTCAGGGCATTCACCTCTGTTTATGAATCCCCTAACGGGGAACAGGAAAAGGGATACCCGTTTTTCTATTGATATGATTCCCCTGCGGGGAAGATATGCATCTGCACAAAATCATACCGCGTAAAGTATAATCATTAACCATTAACCATTAATTTACATTCTTTCGGGTACGTTAATGCCCAGCAGCGACATGCCCGACCGTATGATCTCCGCTACTTTGGCCGACAACGCCAGCCGCTCCTGGCGGACGGATTCGTCCGGCTCGTTCAGGATGGAATAGTCGTGGTAAAACTGGTTGTACTCCTTCACGAGGTCATAAACATAGTTGGCTATGCAGGCCGG